>NZ_JBFAPH010000181.1:0-13445 GCF_040675635.1 Streptomyces sp. NPDC049577 | reverse complement strand
TTCGGCCTACGGTCTGCGCCCGGCCGTGCACGCCGCCGGCGACCGGCTCCGCGCGGCCGGTCACGAGGTGCACGTCCCCGACCTCTACGAGGGCCGGACGGCGGAGACGGTCGAGGAGGGCATGGCCATCAAGGACGAGATCGGCCAGGAGGAGCTCCTGCGCCGCGCGATCACGGCCGTCGCGCCGCTGTCGGACCGGGGCCTGGTCTACGCGGGCTTCTCGCTGGGCGGCTCGATCGCGCAGAACCTGGCGCTCGGCGACGAGAAGGCACGGGGCCTGCTGTTGCTGCACGGCACGTCCGACCTGGCGGACGACGCGTCGGTGGACGAGCTGCCGGTGCAGCTGCATGTGGCGGATCCGGATCCGTTCGAGCCGCACGACTGGCTCAACGCGTGGTACCTGCGGATGGCTCGGGCGGGGGCGGACGTGGAGGTCTTCCGCTATCCGGGGGCGGGGCACATCTTCACGGATCCGGAGTTGGCGGACTACGACGCGGAGGCGGCCGAGGCCGCGTGGAGGGTTGCGCTGGGGTTCCTCGCCGACCTCGGCCGCGGGTAGCCGGCCGGGGCCGGCGTCCCCGGGCCCCCGTGGGGATGGTGCGGGCCGGTGGACCGGTTGTGCCCACCCTCCCCCATTGCCTGAACGGCATGGGGGCGCCCCCATCGCCCCAGCGGAACGACTGGCCACAACCGGCTCCGGCCGGCGCTGGTTACCGCACGGGCGCGTAGACCCGTTCCACCTGCTGCGTGCCCGACAGCGTGCGGTACGACCGCGCCCAGGCCGACTTCGCGCTCGGGTCCGTCTTGTCCGACAGCACGTAGTAGTCCATCTGCGCCCGCTCCTGCGTGATGTCGAGCACGCCGTACCCGTGCCCGTCCATGTCCAGCCACTTCACGTGGCGGTTGGCCGCCTTGATGGCGGCCTCCGCGGCCAGGGAGACCGTGTGGGCCGGGACGTGGAGCGTGTCGTCGAGGTTGTCGGACGTCACCGACGTCACGACGAACTCCGTGGCGGCCGACCCCGAGGCGGGGTATGTCGCGGCGTCCACCGGGACGTCGTTGGCCCAGGCCATGTGGATGTCGCCGGTGAGGAAGACCGTGTTGCGGATGCCGCGGTCGGTGAGGTGGGCCAGCAGCTCGCGGCGGTCGTGCGTGTAGCCGTCCCACTGGTCGGTGTTGATGGCGATACCGCCCGCCGGCAGGCCCAGCAGTTCGGCGACGGGCTCCAGCAGGTGCGCCGGCAGGGCGCCGAAGGCGACCGGGGAGATCATCACCGAGTTGCCGACGAGCCGCCACGTGGTGTCCGAGGACGCCAGGCCCGCCTTGACCCAGTCGAGCTGGGCGCGCCCGGTGATGGTGCGGTCGGGGGCGTCGACCGCGCCGCTGCCGACCTTGGCCTGCTGCGAGCGGAAGGACCGCAGGTCCATCAGGTGCAGATCGGCCAGGCGGCCGAACCGCAGCCGGCGGTAGGTGGTGCCCTCGATGGACGGGCGGACCGGCATCCACTCGAAGTACGCCTGCTTGGCCGCGGCCATGCGGGCCGACCAGTCGCCCTCGGCGCCGGGCGTGTGGTTCTCGGCCCCGCCCGACCAGGCGTCGTTGGCGAACTCGTGGTCGTCCCAGATGGCGACCGTGGGGTGCGCGTGGTGCACCGCCTGGAGGTCCGGGTCGGTCTTGTAGTGGCCGTGCCGGACGCGGTAGTCGGCCAGCGTGATGATCTCGTGCGCCGGCTCGTGGGAGCGCACGACGTACTTGGCGGCGGGGTATTCGCCGGACTTGTACTCGTAGATGTAGTCGCCGAGGTGCAGCACCGCGTCGAGGTCGCGGCGGCCGGCCAGGTGGCGGTAGGCGGAGAAGAAGCCCGACTCCCAGTTGGCGCAGGAGACCACGCCGAAGCGCAGGCCCGGCCCGGCGGCGTCGGCCGCGGGGGCGGTGCGGGTGCGGGCGACGGGGGAGCGGACGTCGCCGGCGCTGAAGCGGAAGAAGTAGCCGGTGGCCGGGCGCAGTCCGCGCACGTCGGCCTTGACGGTGTGGTCGGAGGCGGCGGTCGCGGTGACCGTGCCCCGGGCGACGACGCGGGTGAAGCCCTCGTCCTCCGCCACCTCCCACCCGACCTCGACGGCCTGGCCCCGGCCGGAGCCGGGCACGGCGTCCGGGGTGGGCGTCACCCGGGTCCACAGCAGGATGCCGTCGGGCAGCGGGTCGCCGGAGGCGACGCCGTGCAGGAACGCGGGTCTGGGGTCGGAGTCGGCGAACGCGGCGGAGGCGAGCCCGAGGGGCAGCAGGGCGGCGGTCGTGGTGGCGGCGACGGCCTTGGCGGCGGTGCGGCGCGATATGTGCGCGTGGTGGTCAGTCACGGGCGCTCACCTTACTGCCCGGTAAGGCCGGGCAGTAAGGCGTCGGACGAGCCGGTCACCGACTGTTCGCTACTTCTTCAGTCCCTCGTCCACGGCGGCGGTGAACTGCTGGGCGACCATCGGCGGCCGGCCGTTGGCGTCCGCGAGCACCTTGCCGTTGAGCTTGAAGCCCGGAGTGCCCTGGATGTCCTTCTTGGGGCCGACCTCCTTGTCGAAGGCGTCGGACAGCGCCAGCGCCCACTTGTCGAAGGTGCCGTCCTTGACGTTCTTCTCGAACTCCGCGTTGCCCTTGAGCGCCCCCACCTGCTGGGCGATGTCGATGAGCCGGGCGTCGTCGGAGAACGCGTCGTCCGTCTCCTCCGGGTGGTTGTCCTTGGCGAAGAGCGCCTTCTTGTACTCCAGGAACGCGTCCGTACTGACGTTGAGCGCGGCGCCCAGCGCGCTGAGCGCGTTCTTCGAACCCGAGCCCTTGATCTGCGGGTTGCGGTCGAGGAAGGTGCCGATGACGTACTGGGCCTTGTACTTGCCGCTCTTGATGTCCTTGATGACCGTGTCACCCGTCATCTGCTCGAACTGCGAGCAGACCGGGCAGCGCATGTCCTCGAAGACCTGGAGGGTGTTCTTGGCGCCCGCGTCGCCGATGACGACGGTCGTGCCCTTGTCGCCGGTGGTGTGGGCGGGCCGGCTGAACGTGGTCTTCTTCGCGGCGGCGTCCCAGTCCTCGCTGCTGACCTTGTTGTTCTTGCTGCCGTTGGTCGCGTTGCTGACGGCCACGCCGATGCCGGCGGCGGCCGCGAGCACGGCCACGATCGCGCCGCCGACGAACAGTTGGCGGCGCGCCTTGTCCTTCTTCGCCTGCCGCTCGCGCTCGGCACGCAGCCGCTCACGGGCGGCCTGCTTGTTCTGCTGGTTGTTGCGGTTGCTCATGACGTCCACTCCGGGAAAGACGGGTACGGGATACGGACCGGTGGTGCTCAGCCGAAGGCCGGGCACGCCGGCGGACCGCGCCGCACGACGGAGTGGACCAGCAGGGGAAGGGAGCGCGCCGGGAACGTGTCCCGCGCCGGCCGCACGGGCGGGCGGACCGGGACCGTCGCCGCGCCGAGCAGGCCGGCGACCAGCAGCAGTGGGCGGAAGGCGACCGCGAGGGCCGCGCGCAGCAGCCGGCCGAGGGCGACCTCGCCGCGCCGCAGCCAGCAGGCGGCCAGCAGCCCCACCGCGACGTGCGCGGCGAGCAGCAGCCAGGGCGCGGCCGAGCTGGCGGCGAGCTGACCGAGCCCGGAGCCGTCCTGGGCCAAGGCCATCCGGGCCAGCGGCGAGCCGAACTCCCCGCCGCGGCAGACCAGATCGACGCCCATCGAGTGCAGCGGACCGGCGACCGGCCCGCCCGCCCGTCCGTAACACGAGGTCTGCCCGGTGGTGAAGACGGTGTCGGCGGCCAGCTCCAGCGGCACCAGCAGGGCGGCTATGGAACGGAAGCCGCGCTCCCGGCCGGCCAGCGCGTAGGCGAGCGCGAAACACCCGCCGGCCAGCGCGAGGACGGTCAGCAGCGGCAACGCCGCCCGGGACAGCAGGACATGGGAGCCCGCCGACAGCGTGACGCACACGGCGGTGAACAGCGCGGCCCGCGCTGCCCTGAAACGAACCACCGTCCCCTCCACACGGCGAGTGTGCCACGGGGCGCGCCAGGAGTCGTGTCAAGTTTCCGCAACGGTGCGGAAGACGCGAAAAGGGGGCGGACGCCGTGGCGCCCGCCCCCTCCCCGGGGCCTACTTGAGCTGGTCGTCGACCGCCGAGGTGAACTGCTGCGGGGTCATCGGGGCGCCCTTGCCGTTGGGGGTGTCCACGGTGACCTTCTTGCCGTCCAGCTTCAGGGTCGGCGTGCCGGTGACGTCCTTGGCCTTGTCGAAGGTGTCGGACATCTCCAGCGCCCACTTGTCGAAGGTGCCGTCCTTGACGTTCTTCTCGAACTCGGCGTTGCCCTTCAGCTGCGGCACCTGCTGGGCGACCTTCAGCAGGACGTCGTCCTTGGCGAAGTCGTCCTTGGTCTCGTCGGGGTGGTTGTCCTTGGCGTACAGCGCCTTGTTGTACGCCTGGAAGGCGTCCACGCCGACGTTGAGCGCCGCGCCCAGGGCGCTCAGGGCGTTCTTCGAGCCGGTGCCGCTGATCTGCGGGTTGCGGTCGAGGAAGGTGCCGATGTGGTACGAGACCTTGTACTTGCCGGCCTTGACGTCCTTCTCGATCGTCTCGCCGTTGTTCTGCTCGAAGACCGAGCAGATCGGGCAGCGCATGTCCTGGTAGATCTCCAGGGTGTGCTTGGCGTCCTTGTTGCCGACGACGACCTCGGTGCCGTTCTCGCCGGCGGTGTTGGCGGGCTTGACCAGCGTCTTCTTCGCGGCAGCGTCCCAGTCGGCGCTGGTGCCCTTCTTGCCGCCCATCTGGGTCGCGGCGTAGCCGATGCCGCCGGCCAGGGCCAGCACGCCGACGACGCCGGCGGCGACGAGCAGCTGGCGGCGGGCCTTCGCCTTCTTCGCCTGCGCCTCGCGCTCGGCGCGCAGCCGCTCGCGGGCGGACTGCTTGTTCTCCCAGTTGTTGCGCTTGCTCATGATGCGGTGCTTCTCCGTGCTCGTGTGGGGTGGTCCGTCGGTACTGCTCAGCCGAGTGCCGGACGGACCGGGGGACCCCGGCGCGGGAGGGAGTGGAGAAGCAGCGGCCGGGACGGCGTCGCCCCGGCGCGGCGTACGGGCCGGGCGGCGGGGCCGCCGGGGCACGCGGGGGCCGCGAGCGCGGCGGCGGCCCGCAGCAGCGGGCGGAAGGCGGCCGCCACGGCCGCGTACAGCAGCCGGCCGAGCGCGGCCTCGCCGCGCCGCAGCCAGGCGGCGGCCAGCAGGCCCACCGTCACGTGCGCCGCGAGCAGCAGCCACGGCACCGTCGCCGGGGCGGCGAAGTGGGTGAGGGAGTGCCCCACGCCGCTGCCGCCGCAGATCAGGGCGAGGGCGCCGGGCGCGGGGCGGCCGTCCGGCCCGAAGCAGGTGTCCTGCCCGGCGGTGAAGAGCGCGCCCGAGGCCAGCTCCAGCGGGACGAGCAGGGCGGCGATGGCGCCGTAGCCGCGCTCGCGGCCCGCCAGGGCGTAGGCCAGGCCGAAGACCCCCGCCCCGGCCGCGGCGAGCGCGGACGGGGGCAGCGGCCTGCCGGAGAGCACGACATGGGAGGCCGCCGACAGCGCCACGCACAGCGCCGTGAACAGCGCGGCGCGCAGCGTGCGCAGGCGGCCTCCCGATATGTCCATGAGAACGAGTCTGTCATGCCGTGGGGCGAACCCCTACAGGCCGGGGATCCGGCCGTTGCGGAAGAGGTCCACGAAGATCTGGTGATCGGCGCGGGCCCGGGCGCCGTAGCGGTGGGCGAAGTCCACCAGGAGCTCGGCGAAGCCCTCCTCGTCGGCGGCGATCACGGCGTCGATGGCCCGCTCGGTGGAGAACGGCACCAGCGAGTGGCCGCTCTCGTCGTCGGCGGCGGCGTGCATGGTGGCGGTGGCGCGGCCCAGGTCGGCGACGACGGCGGCGATCTCCTCCGGGTCGTCGATGTCCGACCAGTCGAGGTCCACCGCGTACGGGGAGATCTCGGCGACCAGCTGCCCGGCGCCGTCCAGCTCCGTCCAGCCCAGCCACGGGTCCGCGTGCGCCTGGAGCGCGCGCTGGGAGATCACCGTGCGGTGGCCCTCGTGGTGGAAGTAGTCGCGCACGGCACGGTCGGTGATGTGCCGGGAGACCGCGGGGGTCTGCGCCTGCTTCATGTAGATGACGACGTCGTTCTCCAGGGCGTCGCTGGTGCCCTCCAGGAGGATGTTGTACGAGGGCAGGCCGGCGCTGCCGATGCCGACGCCCCGGCGGCCGACGACGTCCTTGACGCGGTAGGAGTCGGGGCGGGCCAGGCTGGTGTCGGGGAGGGTCTCCAGATAGCCGTCGAAGGCCGCGAGGATCTTGTAGCGGGTGGCGGCGTCCAGCTCGATGGTGCCGTCGCCGCCGGCGAAGCGGCGGTCGGCCTCGCGGATCTCCGTCATCGTGGCCAGCAGGCCGAAGCGGGTCATCGCGCGGGCCTCGCGCAGGGCGCCCAGCAGGGGCCCGTCGGCGGTGTCGAGCGTGAAGGGCGGGACCTCGTCGTTCTTGGCGCCGGTGGCCAGGGCGTGGATCCGCTCGCGGTAGGCGGCGGCGTAGGTCCGCACCAGCTCGCCGATCTTCTCGTCGCTGAGCGCCTTGGCGTGGCCGAGCAGCGCCACGGAGGCGGCGAAGCGCTTCAGGTCCCAGGTGAAGGGGCCGACGTAGGCCTCGTCGAAGTCGTTGACGTTGAAGACCAGGCGGCCGTTGGCGTCCATGTAGGTGCCGAAGTTCTCGGCGTGCAGATCGCCGTGGATCCACACCCGGCTCGTCCGGTCGTCCAGGTAGTCGCCCGAGCCCCAGCCCCGGGCGAGGTCGGCGTAGAAGAGACAGGCCGTGCCCCGGTAGAAGGCGAAGGCGGAGGCGGCCATCTTCCGGAACTTGACCCGGAAGGCGGCCGGGTCGGCCGCGAGCAGCTCACCGAAGGCGGTGTCGAAGACGGCGAGGATCTCCTCGCCGCGCCGCTCTGCCGCGCCGTGCTCTTGCGCCATCGCTGGGGTCCTTCCTGGGTGGGTCATCGAACGGACAGATGTGCTGCCGTCATCAACGCGTGAGGCTACCGTCGCGTGCCCACGGCTGTCGGTGGGGGCCGGTAACCTTCGATACCGATCCCAGCCCGTCCGTCCACCGCCCGCCGGAGGTCCTCCACCGTGGCCGACTCGTCCAAGCCGCCCTTCACGCACCTGCACGTCCACACCCAGTACTCGCTGCTGGACGGCGCCGCGCGGCTGAAGGACATGTTCAATGCCTGCAATGAAATGGGCATGACGCATATCGCCATGACGGACCACGGCAACCTGCACGGTGCCTACGACTTCTTCCACCAGGCCAAGAAGGCCGGCGTCACCCCGATCATCGGCATCGAGGCGTACGTCGCCCCCGAGTCCCGGCGCAACAAGCGGCGCATCCAGTGGGGCCAGCCGCACCAGAAGCGCGACGACGTCTCCGGCTCCGGCGGTTACACCCACAAGACGATCTGGGCGGCGAACCGGACGGGCCTGCACAACCTCTTCCGGCTCTCCTCCGACGCCTACGCCGAGGGCTGGCTGACCAAGTGGCCCCGGATGGACAAGGAGACCATCGCCCAGTGGTCGGAGGGCCTGATCGCCTCCACCGGCTGCCCCTCCGGCGAGCTCCAGACCCGGCTGCGCCTCGGCCAGTACGACGAGGCGCTCAAGGCCGCCGGCGAGTACCAGGACATCTTCGGCAAGGACCGCTACTTCCTGGAACTGATGGACCACGGCATCGAGATCGAGCGCCGCGTCCGCGACGGCCTGCTGGAGATCGGCAAGAAGCTCGGCATCCCGCCGATCGTCACCAACGACTCCCACTACACCTACGCCCACGAGGCCGAGGCGCACGACGCCCTGCTCTGCATCCAGACCGGCAAGAACCTCTCCGACCCCGACCGCTTCAAGTTCGACGGCTCCGGCTACTACCTGAAGTCGACGGACGAGATGTACGCCGTCGACTCCTCCGACGCCTGGCAGGAGGGCTGCCGCAACACCCTGCTGGTCGCCGAGCAGATCGACACCACCGGCTGGTTCGAGAAGCGCGACCTGATGCCGAAGTTCGACGTGCCCGAGGGGTACACCGAGGTCACCTGGTTCCAGGAGGAGGTCCGGCGCGGCATGGCCCGCCGCTTCCCCGGCGGCGTCCCGGAGGACCGCCAGAAGCAGGCGGAGTACGAGATGGACGTCATCATCCAGATGGGGTTCCCGGGCTACTTCCTCGTCGTCGCCGACTTCATCATGTGGGCGAAGAAGAACGGCATCGCCGTCGGCCCCGGCCGTGGCTCCGCCGCCGGTTCGATCGTCGCCTACGCGATGGGCATCACCGACCTCGACCCCATCCCGCACGGCCTGATCTTCGAGCGGTTCCTCAACCCCGAGCGCGTCTCCATGCCCGATGTCGACATCGACTTCGACGAGCGCCGGCGCGCCGAGGTGATCCGGTACGTCACCGAGAAGTACGGCGCCGACAAGGTCGCCATGATCGGCACCTACGGCACCATCAAGGCCAAGAACGCGATCAAGGACTCCGCGCGGGTCCTGGGCTACCCCTACGCCATGGGCGACCGCATCACCAAGGCCATGCCCGCCGACGTCCTCGGCAAGGGCATCCCGCTCTCCGGCATCACCGACCCCGCCCACCCGCGCTACAGCGAGGCCGGCGAGGTCCGCGCGATGTACGAGAACGAGCCGGACGTGAAGAAGGTGATCGACACCGCGCGCGGCGTCGAGGGCCTGGTCCGCCAGATGGGCGTGCACGCGGCCGGTGTGATCATGTCCAGCGAGACGATCACCGACCACGTCCCCGTCTGGGTCCGGCACTCCGACGGCGTGACCATCACACAGTGGGACTACCCGAGCTGCGAGTCGCTCGGCCTGCTGAAGATGGACTTCCTCGGCCTGCGCAACCTCACCATCATGGACGACGCCGTCAAGATGGTGAAGGCGAACAAGGCGATCGACATCGACCTGCTGGAACTGCCGCTCGACGACCCCAAGACCTTCGAGCTGCTCCAGCGCGGTGACACCCTCGGCGTCTTCCAGTTCGACGGCGGCCCCATGCGCTCGCTGCTGCGGCTGATGAAGCCCGACAACTTCGAAGACATCTCCGCCGTGTCCGCCCTCTACCGGCCGGGCCCGATGGGCATGAACTCGCACACCAACTACGCCCTGCGCAAGAACGGCCAGCAGGAGATCACCCCGATCCACCCGGAGCTGGAGGCCCCCCTCAAGGAGGTCCTGGACGTCACCTACGGCCTGATCGTCTACCAGGAGCAGGTGCAGAAGGCCGCCCAGATCATCGCCGGGTACTCGCTCGGCGAGGCCGACATCCTCCGCCGCGTCATGGGCAAGAAGAAGCCCGACGAGCTGGCGAAGAACTTCACCATCTTCCAGGCCGGCGCCCAGAAGAACGGCTACTCCGACGAGGCCATCCAGGCCCTGTGGGACGTGCTGGTGCCCTTCGCCGGCTACGCCTTCAACAAGGCCCACTCCGCCGCGTACGGCCTCGTCTCGTACTGGACCGCCTACCTCAAGGCGAACTACCCCGCCGAGTACATGTCGGCCCTGCTCACCTCGGTGCGCGACGACAAGGACAAGTCGGCGATCTACCTCAACGAGTGCCGCCGCATGGGCATCAAGGTGCTCCCGCCGAACGTCAACGAGTCCGAGGCGAACTTCGCCGCCCAGGGCGACGACGTGATCCTCTTCGGCCTGACCGCCGTCCGCAACGTCGGCCAGAACGTCGTGGACTCGATCATCCGCTGCCGCAAGTCCAAGGGGAAGTACACCTCCTTCCCCGACTTCCTCGACAAGGTCGAGGCCGTCGTCTGCAACAAGCGCACGGTCGAATCGCTGATCAAGGCCGGCGCCTTCGACGAGATGGGGCACACCCGCAAGGGCCTCATCGCGCACTACGAACCGATGATCGACAACGTGGTGCAGGTCAAGCGCAAGGAGGCCGAGGGACAGTTCGACCTCTTCGGCGGCATGGGCGACGAGGGCGCCGACGAGGGTCCCGGCTTCGGGCTGGACGTGGAGTTCTCCGACGTCGAGTGGGAGAAGTCCTATCTGCTCGCCCAGGAGCGCGAGATGCTCGGCCTCTACGTCTCCGACCACCCGCTCTTCGGCATCGAGCACGTCCTCAACGACAAGGCCGACGCCGCGATCGCCCAGCTCACCGGCGGGGAGCACGCCGACGGCGCGATCGTGACCATCGGCGGCATCATCTCCGGCCTCCAGCGCAAGATGACCAAGCAGGGCAACGCCTGGGCCATCGCCACCGTCGAGGACCTGGCCGGCTCCATCGACTGCATGTTCTTCCCCGCCACCTACCAGCTGGTCTCCACCCAGCTCGTCGAGGACGCCGTCGTCTTCGTCAAGGGCCGGCTCGACAAGCGCGAGGACATCCCCCGCCTGGTCGCGATGGAGCTGATGGTCCCGGACCTGTCCAACGCGGGCAGCAACGCCCCCGTCGTCATCACCATCCCCACGGTCAAGGTCACCCCGCCGCTGGTGGAGCGGCTCGGCCAGGTGCTCACCCACCACCGGGGCTCCACCGAGGTGCGGATCAAGCTCCAGGGGGCGCGGAAGACCACCCTGCTGCGCCTGGACCGGCACCGGGTCACCCCGGACCCGGCGCTCTTCGGCGACCTCAAGCAGCTGCTCGGCCCGTCCTGCCTGGCCGGCTGAGTACGGCCCTGAGGGGCGCGCCCGCATCGCGGGGGCGCCCCTCAAGCGCATCCAAGCGCCGGTCGGTGGCCGGTCAGTTGTGGCCGAATCGCTTCTGCTTGCTCTTACGCGCCGATTCCCCCGGGGCGATCTGGCTCGCCCGCTGCTCGGGCGTCGCCCCCGTGGCCGAGCCCTTGGCCTGTGAGCTGCGCTCCGCCGCGCTCGTCCGCTGCTGGCTCCGGTCCTGCTTCCTGTTCTTCGCCATGGCGCTGCTGCCTCCAGATCGGGGTGACGCCCCCTGGCGCCCACCCTCGCACGCACCGCCGAAGCCCGCATTTCGGGCAATTACCGTGGGTGATGGGGCCACTTGTCGCGGACCGGCCCGCATCCGCCACGCCGAAGATCCAGTTCGGCCTGATAACCCCCGCGAGGTCGGGCAGACTCCTGGGAAAGCCAGAGGGCCGGGGCGCGCCTGTGCCGGGGCGACCGCGCTGGGGAACTCACGGAAAGAGGGTGGAACGTGGACCGCTGCGTCGTCCTGGTGGACGCCGGGTATCTGCTGGGCGCCGCCGCGAGCCTGCTGGCCGGGGAACCCGCCCGGACCCGCATCACCGTCGACCACGCCGCCCTCATCCAGGGGTTGCGCGACCGCGCCGAGCACGAGACGCAGCGACCACTGCTGCGCATCTACTGGTTCGACGGCGCCCCCGACCGGGTGCCCCAGCCCGAGCACCGCCGGCTGCGCGTCATGCCCCGCGTCACCGTCCGGCTGGGCGCCCTGACCCGCAGTGACGGGCGCTGGGCCCAGAAGGGCGTCGACGCCGCCATGCACGCCGAGCTCACCGAGCTCGCCCGCAACCGCGCCTGCTCCGACATCGTGCTCGTCACCGGCGACGGCGACCTCCTGCCCGGCCTGATGTCCGCCAAGGAGCACGGCGTCGCCGTCCACCTGTGGGCCGTCCAGGCCGCCGACGGCGACTACAACCAGTCCGAGGATCTCGTCGCCGAGGCCGACGAGCGGCGCGTCCTCGACCGCGCCTGGATCACCCGCTCGGTCCGGGCCAAGGAGCTCACCAACGTCTGCGCCCCGCCGCCCGAGCCCCGCCCCGAGATCGCCGCCATCCTCAAGGCCCCCCTGCCCGAGACCGCCGCGAGTGCCGGCACGGCCGCCCCGCGCCCCGCCGAGCCCCGCCCCGCCGAGCGCAACGGCTCCCGCCCGGCCGCCGCGGCCACGGCCACCGCCACGGCCCTGCCCGAGACCGAGCGCCCCGCCGACACGCCCGCCAACCGGGGCGTGCCCACCCCCAAGGACCTCGCCGGACTCGGCCGCGGCCCCGCCGCCACCCCGGCCACGCCCACCTCCCCCTCGGCCGCCGGATCCAACGCGACCCTGCGCTGGTCCTCCGACAAGGGCTGGGTCGAGCGCGGCCCCGGCAGCGGCGCCGGCGAGCCCGCCGAGACCGCCGCCCTGCCCACCCTCGCCCAGCTCACCAGCGCCGAGCAGCGCTGGGCCGACCGCGAGGAGGACATCACCACCGTCGGCGGCGACCCCTTCGAGGTCGGCCAGGTCTTCGCCCGCCGCTGGGCCGAGCGCGTCACCGACCCCCTCCACCTCCAGCACCTCTCCACCGAGTACCCGCGCATCCCGCACCGCATCGACGGCGAGCTCCTGCGGTACGCCGCCCGCTTCGGGCTCCTCGCCCACAAGGACGACCAGATCGACGAACGCGACCGCTACGCGATCCGCGCCGGCTTCTGGCGCGAGATCGACAACCGCACCGCGGCCGAGCGCGCCCCCACCACGGACTAGCGTGGCCCCGGGACCCTGCGGCGAGTCGGCCGGGCCGGGGCGCGTACCCTCATAGCTCGTGAGAACGGTCGCGAATCAGGCGCAGCACGCCCCCACGGGCCCGGCGGCAGCCGTATGCACCGTGCGCGGCCTCGTCAAGACCTACCCCGCCGCCCGCGGCCGCCGCGGCACACCCGGCACGGCCGCCGTGCGCGCCAGCGACGGCATCGACCTCGACGTCCGGCGCGGTGAGATCTTCGGCCTGCTCGGCCCCAACGGCGCCGGCAAGACCACCCTCGTGCGCCAGCTCACCGGCCTGCTGCGGCCCGACGCCGGCCGCGTCGAGCTGCTCGGCCACGACCTCGTGCGCCACCCCGAGCGCGCCGCCCGGCTCGTCGGCTACCTCGGCCAGGAGTCGACCGCGCTCGACGAGCTCACCGTGGCCCTCGCCGCCGAGACCACCGGCCGGCTGCGCGGCCTCGACCTGCGCGCGGCCCGCGCCGAGCGGGACGCCGTCCTCGACGAACTGGGGCTCGGGCCGATCGCCGGCCGTCCCCTGAAGAAGCTCTCCGGCGGCCAGCGCCGCCTCGCCTGCTTCGCCACCGCCCTGGTCGGCGAGCGGCCGCTGCTCGTCCTCGACGAGCCCACCACCGGCATGGACCCCGTCGCCCGCCGCGCCGTGTGGGCCGCCGTCGACCGGCGCCGCGCCGAGCGCGGCACGACCGTGCTGCTGGTCACCCACAACGTCATCGAGGCCGAGACCGTCCTGGACCGGGTCGCGGTGCTGGAGCGCGGGAGGATCATCGCCTGCGACAGCCCGGCCGGCCTCAAGAAGCTCGTCGCCGACGAGGTGCGCGTCGACCTCGTCTGGCGCGACCGGGCGCCGCTCGATGTGCCCGAGGTCGCGGCGCTGCGCGGCGCGGCACAGGAGTCCGGCCGCCGCTGGTCCCTGCGTCTCGCC
>NZ_JBFAPH010000180.1:0-13455 GCF_040675635.1 Streptomyces sp. NPDC049577 | reverse complement strand
CGCGCAGCCCGGTGAGGACCAGCAGCACGATCACCGCTCCGTAGACGACGCACATGCCCATCGCCTGCGGCCAGGTCATGTGGGGCACCACCTGGCTGAAGGTCGTCGACCTCCTCACCCCGTACGTCAAGGGCGGCAAGATCGGTCTGTTCGGTGGTGCCGGTGTCGGCAAGACCGTTCTGATCCAGGAAATGATCATGCGTGTGGCGAAGCTGCACGAGGGTGTTTCCGTCTTCGCCGGCGTCGGTGAGCGCACCCGTGAGGGCAACGACCTCATCCACGAGATGGCGGACTCCGGCGTTCTGGACAAGACCGCGCTGGTCTTCGGCCAGATGGACGAGCCCCCGGGCACCCGTCTGCGCGTCGCCCTGGCCGGTCTGACCATGGCGGAGTACTTCCGCGATGTGCAGAAGCAGGACGTGCTGTTCTTCATCGACAACATCTTCCGCTTCACCCAGGCCGGTTCCGAGGTCTCCACCCTGCTGGGCCGCATGCCCTCCGCGGTGGGTTACCAGCCGAACCTCGCGGACGAGATGGGTCTCCTCCAGGAGCGCATCACCTCGACCCGTGGTCACTCGATCACCTCGATGCAGGCGATCTACGTCCCCGCGGACGACCTGACCGACCCGGCCCCGGCGACCACCTTCGCCCACCTGGACGCCACCACCGTTCTGTCGCGTCCGATCTCGGAGAAGGGCATCTACCCGGCGGTCGACCCGCTGGACTCGACGTCCCGCATCCTGGACCCGCGCTACATCTCGCAGGACCACTACCAGGCCGCCATGCGCGTCAAGGGCATCCTGCAGAAGTACAAGGACCTCCAGGACATCATCGCCATCCTCGGTATCGACGAGCTCGGCGAGGAGGACAAGCTGGTCGTCCACCGCGCCCGTCGTGTGGAGCGCTTCCTGTCGCAGAACACCCACGCGGCGAAGCAGTTCACCGGTGTCGACGGTTCGGACGTTCCGCTGGACGAGTCCATCGCCGCGTTCAACGCGATCTGCGACGGTGAGTTCGACCACTTCCCGGAGCAGGCGTTCTTCATGTGCGGTGGTCTTGAGGACCTCAAGAACAACGCCAAGGAGCTGGGCGTCTCCTGAGCCCCGTGCTCATGGTGACCGGGGGCGGGGCTGCCCCGCCCCCGGTCCGCACGTCCCCTATTCTTTGACCCAACACCTGCCGGCCCCGGCAGGTGCAAACCCGAGGAGCCACGTTGGCTGCTGAGCTGCACGTCGAGCTGGTCGCGGCGGACCGAAGCGTCTGGTCCGGCGAGGCCAACATGGTCATCGCCCGTACCACGTCGGGTGACATCGGCGTCATGCCCGGCCACCAGCCGCTGCTCGGCGTGCTGGAGTCCGGCCCGGTGACCATCAAGACCAGCGACGGCAGGACCGTCGTCGCCGCGGTGCACGGTGGATTCATCTCCTTCGCGGACGACAAGCTCTCGCTGCTGGCGGAGATCGCCGAGCTGGCCGACGAGATCGACGTCCAGCGTGCGGAGCGGGCGCTCGAGCGCGCGAAGGCGGAGGCCGACGCCGCCGCCGAGCGCCGCGCGGATGTCCGGCTCAGGGCGGTCACGGGCCAGCGCTGAGCCCGGGACCCTTTGAGAGAACGACCCTCAGCCGCGGACTCCCTGGAACATTCCAGGGCGGTCCGCGGCTGAGGCGATACAGGTGCGGTTGCTCTAGATGATGCGAGGAGGTCGGTGGAGATGGTCCTCGCTCTGCTCGTGAGCGGCATCGTCGTACTGCTGGTGTTGCTGGGGCTCTTCGTCTTCGGGCTGCGCAGACGGCTCATCCAGCGGTCCGGCGGAACCTTCGACTGCAGTCTGCGCTGGAACGTTCCGGAAGTGGACCCCGAGCCCGTCGGCAAGGGCTGGGTGTACGGGGTCGCCCGCTACAACGGTGACCGGATCGAGTGGTTCCGGGTGTTCAGCTACGCGCCGCGGCCGCGCCGCGTCCTGGAGCGCGCCTCGATCGAGGTCCTGGAGCGCCGCACCCCGCAGGGCGAGGAGGAACTCGCCCTGCTGTCCGACGCGGTCGTCCTGGTCTGTCTGCACCGGGGAACCCGGCTGGAGCTGGCGATGAGCGAGGACGCGCTGACGGGGTTCCTGGCATGGCTGGAGGCGGCGCCGCCGGGGCAACGGGTGAACGTGGCCTAGGCCGTCGTTCGAGTGCGGCGCCGTTTCGTCTGCGGCGCCTTTCCCGCGCACCCGTTGCCCGGAGTTCCCGAGCACGTCCGGAGGGACGCGGGGGTGCGGGTGGCGAAGCCCCCGGCAGCGGCCTCCCTGCTCTAGCGCAAGCCGTTGTCGACGGCGGTCATGAGCGTGCCGCTGTCGCCCGACATCTCCCAGATCATCACGCCCAGCAGGTTCTTCGACTTCAGCCACGCCGTCTTCTTGCCGATCGACCACGCGTCGTCGAACGTCCACCACTGGCCGCCCCCGCCCGTGTAGCCGTACGTCGCCACCGACTGTTCGTCGTGGTAGACGGTCAGGTTCGGCACCGACGCGAGCAGATTGTCGTAGCCGCGTGTCCCCGCCTCCTCCGGGAACTGGCCGGGCGCGGCCCCGTTCGCCGTCTGCCAGGCGCCGTGCGCGCCGCCGTCGGCGACCTGCTGCCAGCCGCGTCCGTAGAAGGCCAGCCCCAGTGCCAGCTTGCGCGGGTCGACGCCGGCGTCGAGGTAGGCCCGGACCGTGCTCTCGACGCTGAACTTGGTCGCGTACGGGTCCTTGGGGTCGGTGTAGAGGTTGCCCTGGTGGCCGGTGCGGTTCGGTTCCCAGCTGTTGTCGCTGCCCGAGCCGTGGAAGTCGTAGCCCTGGACGTTGGCGAAGTCCATGAAGTCGAAGACGCTCGGCGTGCCGTCCTTCGTGGTGATGTCCCAGCCGGCGTCGATCTTCGCCGGGTCGGCCGGGGTGAAGGCGGTGAGCAGGTACTTCTTGCCGGTGGTGGCGCTCAGCGCGTCGAGCTGCCGGCGGAACTCGGCGAAGAGCAGGGTGTTGTTCGCCTTGTCGTCCTTGGAGACGTGGTTGCCGGCGTGGCCGTCCGAGCCGGGCCACTCCCAGTCGATGTCGAAGCCGTCGAAGATCCCGGCGGCGGCGCCGGTGCCGCCGCGGCCGTTCGTCACCGGCAGATTGCCCTTGATGTACATGTCGATGCAGGACTGCACGAACTTCTTGCGGGAGGCGTCGGTCTTCGCGACGTCGGAGAAGTACTTGCTGTAGGTCCAGCCCCCGACCGAGATGTTGATCTTCAGGTTGGGGTACTTGGCCTTGAGCTTCTTCAGCTGGTTGAAGTTGCCGGCCAGCGGCTGGTCCCAGGTGTCGCCCACGCCGTCGACGGACTCGCCGGCCCCGAAGCCCTTCTCGTAGTCCGCCCAGGAGTCACCGGCGCCGTCGCCCTGGCTGGGGTCCTGGGGGTTGGGGGTGGTGGCCTTGGTGACGCCGTTGAGACAGGTCAGGTTGTTGGGGTCGATGTTGGAGAAGGCGTAGTTGAGGTGGGTGAGGCGGGCGGCGGCGCCCGTGGTGTCGAGGGACTTCACGGTGTAGCCGCGGCCGTAGATGCCCCATTGCACGAAGTAGCCGACCTTGGCGTGGTCGGTGGGCTGTCCGCCCCCGCCGGTGGTGCGGACGGTCAGCGGCGGGCCGGCGGGCCCGGTCTGGTCGGCGGTGTCGCGGGCGACGACCGTGTAGGTGTAGTCGGTGCCGGGGGTCAGTCCGGTGTCGGTGTAGGCGAGTTTGGTGACGGTCGCGGCCTTCACGGTGCCGCGGTAGACGTCGTAGTTCTTGATGCCCTTGTCGTCGGTGGCGGCCGTCCACTTGAGGGTGATGGAGGTGTCGGTGACGGCGCTCGCCTCGGGGGTGCCGGGGGCGGTGGGCGGCTTGTCGGTGCCGCTGTCCGTGCTCGTACGGATTGTCAGCGGCGGGCTTGCGGGCCCGGTCTGGCCGGCCGTGTCGCGGGCGACGACGGTGTAGGTGTACTCGGTGTCGGGGCTGAGCCCGGTGTCGGTGAACGCGGTGGCCGAGACCGTACCGACGACGGTTTTGCCGCGGTAGACGTCGTAGTTCTTGACGCCCTTGTCGTCGGTGGCCGGGGCCCAGCTCAGGGCGACGCTGGTGGCGGTCACCGCCTTGGAGGCGGGCCGGCCGGGGGCGCTGGGCGGGCTGTCGGCGGAGGAGCCGTCGCAGGGGCCGCCGTTGATCCGGCAGCCGGTGGGGTCGTCGTCGCCCGCGGCGACGAAGCCGAAGGTCACGCCGGCGCCGGGGGCGATGGTGCCGTTGTACTCCCGGTTCTTGGCCGTGTAGTGCGTGCCGGAGCCGGTGACCAGGGCGTCCCAGTAGGCGCCGACGGTGGTGGTGGCGGGGAAGTCCCACTCGACGGTCCAGCCGTCGAGGGTGGTGGTGCCGGTGTTCTTGATGGTCCACTCGGCCTGGAAGCCGGTGCCCCAGTCGGAGGTCTTGACGAAGGTCGCGGTGGCGGCCGGTCCGGCGGTGGCGGCCGGTGCGGCCGCCCGGGCGGGGCCCGTGGCGAGGCCCGCGAGGGCGGCGGCCGGGAGGGCGAGGGCCGCGAGCGCCGCGAGGGGTCTGGAGGTGAGGGAGTTGCCGATGCGTTTCGCCAGGTTTCCTGTGCTCAAGGGAGGCTCCTCGTGAGAGGGCAGGAAAAGGTGGGGGGTGCGCTGGGGAGCGTAAAAAGGTCCGTACCAATGGTCAAGAGGTCTGGACCAGACCCAACTCCCGGGCCAGCACCGCCGCCTGCACTCTGCTGCGCAGCCCCAGCTTGCCGAGCAACCGGCTCACATGGGTCTTCACCGTGGCCTCCGCCATGCCCAGCCGCTCCGCGATCAGCGCGTTCGGCAACCCCTCGCCCAGCCGGACCAGCACCTCGCGCTCGCGCGGCGTGAGCGCGTCGAGGACGCTCAGGTCGGCGGCGGACGCCGCCGGCCCCGGCCGTGCGAACTCCGCGATCAGCCGCCGGGTGACGGCGGGGGAGATCAGGCCCTCCCCGCGCGCCACCGTCCGTACCGCCGCGACCAGGTCGGCGGCCTCGCTGTCCTTGAGGAGGAACCCGGCCGCGCCGGCGCGCAGCGCCCCGAAGACATACTCGTCGAGGTCGAAGGTGGTCAGCACCAGCACGTCGGCGAGCTGCTCGCCGACGATCCGCCGGGTGGCGGACACGCCGTCCAGGCGCGGCATCTGCACGTCCATCAGGACCAGGTCGGGCCGCAGCTCCCCGGCCAGCCGCACGGCCTCCTCGCCGTCCGCCGCCTCACCGACGACCTCGATGCCGGGCGCCGAGCGCAGGATCAGCACCAGCCCGGACCGCACGGCCGCCTGGTCCTCGGCGACGACCACCCGGATCGTCCCGCCGTGAGTGCCGGTCATCGTGCCTCCTCCTCGGGTACGGGCAGCAACGCCCGTACGTGCCAACGCCCCTGCCGCGGCCCGGCCTCGAACTCGCCGCCCAGCAGGGCCACCCGTTCCCGCATGCCGACCAGGCCCGCGGCGGCGCCGGGCGCCCGGGGGCCGGGCGGCCCGGCACCGAGCGCACTGCTCACGCGCACGGACAGCAGCCCGCCGTCCGCGCGCGCGAGCTCCACGACGACCTCGCCGGGTGCCGCGTGCTTGACGGCGTTGGTCAGCGACTCCTGCACGATCCGGTACGCCGCGAGCTCCACCGGCGCGGGCAGCGGCGCCGGGCCGCGCCCGTCGCGCAGGACGAACGAGAACCCGTCCTCGCGCACGGCCTCCCGGGCCCGGGCGAGCAGCGCGTCGACCCCGTCCAGCGTCGGCGTCGCCGCCGGCTCGTCGTCCGAACCGGCCTGGCGCAGCAGCCCGATCAGCCGGCGCATCTCCGCGAGGCCGCGCACGCTGTTCTCCCGGATCACGGTGAGCGCCTCCCGGGACGCCTCGGGTTCGCCGATCGACAGCGCGGCCGTGGAATGGATCGCGATGGCCGACAGATGGCCGGCCACCATGTCGTGCAGCTCCCGTGCCATCCGTGCCCGCTCGGCGCCCACCGCCTCGCGCCGGTCCAGCTCCGCCAGCAGCGCGGTCCGCTCGGCCTCCAGCCGGGCCGCCTGCGCGGCGTCCCGGTGCACGCGGACGCCGACGCCCGTCCAGGCGGGGGCGATGGTCAGCACGCCCAGGCCGATCCCGATCAGCAGCGCGGCCGGCTCGCGTATCAGCGCGAAGGCCAGCAGCGTGCCCAGCACGGTCAGCACCTCGGTGGCCCGTGGGATCAGCCGGTAGGCGGCCGGCGGCCCGTAGAGCACGGCCGCGTACACCAGGTCCGTGAACATGCCGACGTTCGCGATGAGGCTGCCCGCGCACACGTCCAGCGCGAGCGCCGCCGTCCCGGCGGCCAGCCCGGCCAGCGGCGCCCGCCGCCGTAGCAGCTCCGCACCCGCCATCACCGCCAGCGCCACCAGGGCCGCCCACGGGGGCAGCGGCGTCGCCGGCCTGCTGCTCAGCCCCAGCGCGTACAGCAGGACGCCGCCGAGCAGTCCGCACACCGCGATCCAGACGGCCTCACGCTCGGGCGGGGTACGGAGCAGGCGTGCGGACATGGGTCCATCTCAGCACGTGGAAGGGGGTGTGAGCGTCCCCCGGGGGGAGCCGGCCGGTACATCGAAGGATGCAGTCGCGGATCCTCTCCGCCGACGACGCAACCGCGCCGGCGCGCGGAGACGCTGGTGGGGGAGGAAAGGAGAGTCCCGTGATCGTCACGCTGATCGTCGCCTGCGAGATCGGCTTCTGGGTCCTGCTGGCGGGCGGCCTGAGCCTGCGCTACCTGGCCCGCAAGCCGCGAGCCGGGCTGGCGGTGCTGCTGCTGGAGCCCGTGCTGGAGCTCGTCCTGCTGACCGCCACCGCGATCGATCTGCGCAACGGCGCCCAGGCCGACTGGAAGCACGGCCTCGCGGCCGTCTACATCGGCTACTCGGTCGGCCTGGGCCACGCCACGGTCAAGTGGGTCGACGCCCGCTTCGCCCACCGCTTCGCCGGCGGCCCACCGCCGGCCAAGCCGCCCAAGTACGGGACGGCCCGCACGATCCACGAATGGAAGGTCGCCGGGCAGTGGGTCCTGGCGGCGGTGGTCGCGATGGCCCTGCTCCAGGGGGCGATCTGGTACGTGGGCGACTCGGGCGACGTCAGCTCGCTGCGGACGTGGCAGACGAGGATGCTGTGGGTGGTCGGCATCAACGTGGTGATCGCGCTGAGCTACACGATCTGGCCGAAGGAGAAGAAGGTCACCTGACGGCTCTCGCCGGGGAGCCGAAGGATGTCGCCGGGCCCCCGGCCGACCGGGTCGCGCGGTGGTGTCAGCGGTTTTCGCCGGGGACCCAGAGGATGTCGCCGAGCTCCCGGTTCGCCGTCCTGGCCAAGATGAACAGCAGGTCCGACAGGCGGTTGAGATAGGTCGCCGTCAGCGGGTTCATGATTTCCGCGTGCTTCTCCAGCGCCGCCCATGTCGAGCGTTCCGCGCGGCGGACGATCGTGCACGCCTGGTGCAGCAGCGCCGCACCCGGCGTCCCCCCTGGGAGGATGAAGCTGCGGAGCTTCTCCAGCGGCTCCAGGAAGCGGTCGCAGTCCGCCTCCAGCTTGTCGATGTAGGACTGCTCGACCCGCAGCGGCGGGTACTTGGGCTCCTCGACGACCGGGGTCGCGAGGTCGGCCCCGACGTCGAAGAGGTCGTTCTGGACCCGGACCAGCACCTTCACGACCTCTTCCGGCAGTTGGCCGAGCGCAATGGCCACGCCGATCGCGGCGTTCGCCTCGTTCGCGTCGGCGTAGGCCGCGATGCGGGTGTCCGTCTTGACCGTGCGGGTCATGTCGCCGAGGGCGGTGGTGCCGTCGTCGCCGGTGCGGGTGTAGATGCGCGTCAGGTTGACCATGGGTACGAGCGTAGCCAGTCGGGGCTCCCCGTACCCGGGAAGGATCAGCCCGCCGAGCGCCGGAAGCGGTGTGCGCCCGCCGTCAGGGAGACGGCCGACAGGGCCGCGGCCGCCGCTGTGCCGTACAGCAGCGCGGGCGAGCCGTAGTCACCTGTGAAGGCGGCCCGTACCGCGTCGACCAGGTAGCGCAGGGGCATGACGTGCGAAAGCGCGTCCAGCCAGGCCGGGGCGAGGGACATGGGCAGCAGCAGACCCGACAGCAGCATCGCCGGCATGGTGACGGCGTTGATGACGGGGGCGAACGCCTGGGGGACGGCGGTCTTCATGGCGAGCGCGTACGAGAGCGAGGCCAGCGACAGGGCCAGCACGGCGGTGAAGGCGAAGCCGATGAGGATGCCGGGCAGTGGAGCCCGCAGGCCCAGGGCGAGGGCCACGAGCACGAGCAGCACCGACTGCGCGACGAGCAGCGCGGCGTCGCGCAGGACGCGGCCCAGCAGGAGGGCGAGCCGGCTGACGGGGGTGACCCGCATCCGCTCGACGACGCCGTGCTGCTTCTCGACGATGAGGCCGAGGCCGGCGAAGGACGCCCCGAAGAGCGAGAGCTGGAGGAGCAGGCCGGGCACGAGGACCTGCCAGGAACTCCCGGCGCGGCCGCCGAGGGGCATGCCGGTGAGCAGCGGGCCGTAGAGGACGAGGTAGAGCGCGGGCATGAGCGCGCCGAAGGACATGGCCGCCTTCGAGCGCAGCGTCTGGCGGGCGTAGCGGCCGAAGAGCAGGGCGGTGTCGGAGAGGAGGGTGCGCACGGGGAGGGGCTCCTAGACGGCGACGGGGACGGTGTCCTGCGGGGCCGGGCGGCGCCCGGTGATGGCCAGGAAGGCGTCCTGGAGGGTGGCGTCGGGCGAGCCCGCGTGCCGGGTCTTCAGCTGCGCCGGGGTGCCCTCCGCCACGACCCTGCCGTGGTCGACGACGACCAGCCGGTCGGCGAGCGCGTCGGCCTCGTCGAGGTAGTGGGTGGTGAGGAAGACGGTCGTACCCGACCGGTCGCGCAGGCGGCGCACGAGGTACCACAGGTCGGCGCGGCTGCCGGGGTCGAGGCCGGTGGTCGGCTCGTCGAGGAAGAGCACCTCGGGCCGGTGCGTGAGGGCCATGGCGATGTCGAGCCGCCGCCGCTGCCCGCCGGAGAGCGCCGCGCAGGGCCGGTCCAGCAGTTCCTCCAGGCCCAGTTCGGCGGCGAGTTCGGTCGCGCGCGCCCGGGCCCGCGCCGCGGGCAGCCGGTAGAGCCGCCCCTGGGTGACGAGTTCCTCACGCACGGAGACCGTGGGGTCGACGCCGCCGGACTGGGCGACGTAGCCGATGTGCCGGCGCACGCCTCCGGGGTCGCGGACCAGGTCGCTCCCGGCGATGGTGGCCGTGCCGCCGCTCGGCGCGAGCAGCGTGGTGAGCATGCGCAGCGTGGTCGTCTTGCCCGCGCCGTTCGGGCCGAGGAAGCCGAGGATCTCGCCGCTCCGCACGGTCAGGTCGATGCCGCGTACGGCCTTGACCGGGCCGCGCGGGGACGTGAAGGTCCGGGCGAGCCCGGACGTGGAGATGCTGTCCATGCCGCAAGGAAATCAGAGTCGTTGAAAGTTTGCAATGACCCCAAATTTTCACCATCCCCAGCGAAGCTAGGATGGAGGGCATGGCGGAAGGGCTCAGGGAGCGCAAGAAACGGCAGACCAGACAGCACATCTCGGATGTGGCGACCGGTCTGTTCCTGGAGCGCGGCTTCGACGCGGTGACGGTCGCGGAGATCGCGGCGGCGGCGGAGGTCTCCGTCAACACCGTCTACAACTACTTCCCGGCCAAGGAGGACCTCTTCCTCGACCGTGAGGACGACGCGGTCGGCTGGCTCGCGGCGGCGGTCCGCGGCCGCGAGCCGGGCGAGTCCGCGGCCGGGGCGGTCCTGCGCGCCCTGCGGGCCGAGATCGTGGCGGTCTCCCCGCGCCTCGGTCTCGTCGACGGCTACGACCGTTTCCTGCGCGTCATCGACGGGTCCCCGGCTCTCCGCGCCCGCGTCCTCGGCATGCGCCGCCGTGCCGCCGAGGCGCTGACCGCCGTGCTCGCGGAGGAGCGGGCGGACGGGCCGGTGCCCGGACTGGTGGCCAGTCAGCTCGGCTGGGTGCAGGCGCAGGTCGTGGAGTTCGTCCAGGGCGAGATGGCGGCGGGCCGTACGGCGGCCGAGACCTCCCGCACGGCGCTCGCCCTGCTGGACGAGATCGAGGACCTGCTGAGCGAGAAGCTCCTGACGTACGCGGTCGCCGACCGGACGGCAGGCGCCGACCGGGTGTGACCGGTGGGGCCGGAGGGGGCCAATTTGCTTTGTGCGACCCGGCCGCTCCCCGTCCCGGTGTGACGTGCGTCGTCAAGGGCGTGACGCGCATCTCTTACCGCCCAACCGCGCGCCGCCGGGCGCTAATGTCCGGCCGAGAGCCGTCAACGAACAGGGAGTAAGGGGACAGTCGTGGCCAAGAAGCTCGCCGTCATCGGAGCCGGACTGATGGGCTCCGGGATCGCGCAGGTGTCCGCCCAGGCCGGGTGGGACGTCGTACTGCGGGACGTCACCGACGAGGCGCTGCGGCGGGGTACGGACGGCATCAAGGCCTCGTACGACAAGTTCGTCTCCAAGGGCAAGCTGGCGGCCGGCGACGCCGAGCAGGCGCTGGCGCGCATCACCACGACCACCGATCTGGACGCCGCCGCCGACGCGGACATCGTCGTCGAGGCGGTGTTCGAGGACGTCGACGTCAAGCGCGACATCTTCCGCACGCTCGACGGTCTGGTGAAGGACGAGACCGTGCTCGCCTCCAACACCTCCGCGATCCCGATCACGAAGATCGCGGCGGCCACGCAGCGCCCCGAGCGCGTCGTCGGCGCGCACTTCTTCTCGCCGGTGCCGATGATGCAGCTGTGCGAGCTGGTGCGCGGTCACCGGACCAGCGACGAAACGCTGGCGACGGCCCGGGCGTTCGCCGAGGGCATCGGCAAGACCTGCATCGTCGTCAACCGCGACGTGGCCGGCTTCGTCACCACGCGTCTGATCGCCGCGCTGGTCGTCGAGGCGGCCAAGCTGTACGAATCGGGCGTGGCCAGCGCCGAGGACATCGACATCGCCTGCAAGCTGGGCTTCGGCCACGCCATGGGCCCGCTGGCGACGGCCGACCTGACGGGTGTGGACATCCTGCTGCACGCCACCGAGAACATCTACACCGAGTGTCAGGACGGCAAGTTCGCCCCGCCGGAGCTCATGCGCCGCATGGTCGACGCGGGCGACCTGGGCCGCAAGACCGGCCGGGGCTTTTACCAGCACTGAGCCCGCGGCGCCCGTCCGCTTCACCCAGGAGGGTGAATTCGGTATCGGTTCGCTCATGAGCGGCAACTTTGTCCTGTGAGAGGCAGTCAGTTCTTTAGAACCTCCACGAGCATCTCCACGTACGCAGCATTCCCGGGAGCGCATATGCACATCAGGGGCGACCACGCCGAACTGGTCGTCGGGGGCCGCCTCGACGTCCGCAGCGCGGCGGACGCCCGTACGGTCCTGCACTCCGCGCTCGACGGCGGCCGTGGGGACCTGGTGCTCGACCTGACGGAGCTCGACTCCTGGGACGCGACCGGACTGGGCGTCATCATGGGCGCCCACCGCCGCGCCGGCCGCACCGGGCGGCGGCTGGTGCTGCGCGGCGTGCCGGACCGGATGCAGCGGCTGCTCGTCGCCACCCGGCTGCACCGCATCCTCGCCATCGAGGGCGGCATCGATCCCGCCATCGATGCCGCCCCCTCCCAGCCCCTGCCCCGCGTCTAGCGGGCGCCGCGCCGCGCACGCCGTTGCACCGGGCGCCCAGCGTGCCCGATGAGCCCCCTGTGGTGGCAAAGCTCCCGATCCTCACGAGACTGTGATGTCCCTCGACGCCGTGCTGCCCTCCGCGTCGTAGATACTGTGCCAAGGTCTGTTCGGTTTCCCGTCGGCGCGGCGGCGCGACGGCGGGCACCGGACCCGGAACGGCGGCCGGAACTCCTCCCGGCCGGTGGTCGAAGGAGTGCGGACAGGCCGAGCAAGCACGACGGCACGCCACGCATCTTGGGGGCTTGGACCATGGACCCGACGAACCGCGGAGCCGAGGACATTCACGACGACGACCGGACTTCCGCCGCCGACCGCGCCGCGCGGCGCGCACCGCGCGACGCCACCCTCCCGGCGCCCGACCCCGCAGGCCAGGGACCCGTACGCGTCGTACGCCTGGTCGCCGGCGACTATCTGCTCACGGTCAACCCCCTCGACGGCAGCGAGATAGAGCCCTGCCCGCCCGGCGAACTGCCCGGCCGCCCCGAGCGGCACGCCCCCGCCGAGCGCGCCGAGCTCGACCGCGCCGCCGCCCCGCCGCCGCCCGCCGGCACCGCCGGGCCCCGGCTGCCGCTCGTCCAGCGCGACGAGGTCCGCGAAAGACTCGGCCGGCTGCTCTCGCGCGGCCGCTCCGTCCGCCTGACCGGCCCCCCCGGCGCGGGCCGCAGCATGCTGCTCGACGCCGTCGCCGAGGACTGCGCCACCCTGGCCCCCGACGGCGTCGTACGCCTGAACGGTCACCACCGCACCGCCGGCGATCTGCTGTACGAACTCTTCGCCGCCGTCCACAAGGCGCCGCGGCACCGCCCGGACCGGGCCGGGCTGCTCGCCGCCGTGCAGGAGATCGGCGCGGTCGTCGTCCTGGACGACCTCGAATTCGGCGGGTCCGCGCTCGACGAACTGCTCGACGCGACGCCCGAGTGCGCCTTCCTCCTCGCCGCCAGGCCCGACGTGCCCGCGCCCTCCGCCGACTCCCACCTGGAGGAGGTCTTCCTCGGCGGCCTCGACCGCACCGGCTGCCTGGAGCTGCTGGAGCGGGCCGTGGACCGGCCGCTGACCGACGAGGAGGCGGACTGGGCCGCGGACCTGTGGTTCGAGTCCGAGGGCCTGCCGCTGCGGTTCGTCCAGGCCGGCGCGTTGCTGCGGCAGCGGGACGCGGACGCCTCCGGCGCGACGGCCGTCGAGGAGCACGGCGTCTTCGCCGAGCGCGCCGACGCCGTCACCGACGCCACCGCCGGTGGGCCGGCGGGTGACGACTCCCTGGCGCCGCTGCCCAGCCTCGCCCAGGCCGCCGCCCCCGCCCCGCTGCTCACCGCGCGGCTGAGCGAGGCCGCCCGCGAGACCCTGCGGTTCGCCGTCGCGCTCGGCGGCGAGCTGCCGCACCAGGCGCATCTGCCCGCCCTCGCCGGCGACACCCACGCGGACGCCGCCGTCGGCGAGTTGCTCGCCTGCGGCCTGATCAGCGGTGTCGGCGCCCACTACCGGCTGGCGGCCGGCGTCGTCGACCAGCTGCTCGCCGACGGCTACGGCGAGGACGCCGTCTCCCGGGCGCACACCGCCGCCCAGCACTACGCGTGGTGGGCAGGGCACCCGTCCGTCAGCCCCGAGCGCATCGCGCTCGAGGCCGACGCCATCCTCGCGGCCGTGTCCGCGCTCGCCGGCGCCGCCGGCAGCGGGCAGCCCGCGGC
>NZ_JBFAPH010000179.1:0-13567 GCF_040675635.1 Streptomyces sp. NPDC049577 | reverse complement strand
CCGCAGCGCCTCGCACTACGCCGATCGCGCTCTCCAGCGGGCCGGGGAACTGGGCAAGACCTGAAAGTACCGTCGGGCAAGTGGGGTGGGGAGGAGCGGCGTGGAGCTGCGGCCGTATCAGAGGCAGATCACGGCGAGCGTGGTCGAGGCGTTACGGGAGGGCGGGGCCGGGCAGGTCCGCATGGCCTGCGGTTCGGGCAAGACCCTGATCGCCGTGGCAAGCGCCGAGCGGCTGCTCGGCCAGGACGGCACGGTCGCCGTCTTGGTCCCCTCGCTCGCGCTGGTGGCACAGACCTTGGAGACCTGGCGCCGCCACTACGGGCCGAGGCTGGAGGCCCTGGCGGTGTGCAGCGACGAGACCGTCGCCGACGCCCCGGTACACGCCCAGGATCTGGGGGTGCCGGTCACGACCCGGCCCGAGGAGATCACCGCGTGGCTGCACGAGCGCACGGCCGGGCTGCGGCTGGTGTTGAGCACCTACCGGTCGGCGTTGCGCCTGGACGAGGCGCTGCGCAGTACCGGCCCGCTGGATCTGCTCGTCTTCGACGAGGCACATCACCTCTCCGGGCGGCTGGATGCTCCCACCCGCCAGTTGCTGGGCCGCGGCCGCCTGCCCAGCCGCCGGCGGCTGTTCATGACGGCCACCCCCCGCGAGGAGATGCGTACCGAGGTCACCGACGACTCGGTGCCGATGATCGGCATGGAGGACACATCCGTCTTCGGCCCCGTCCTTGGCCAGTACACCTTCGCTCAGGGCATCAGCGAGGGGTACCTCGCGGACTACCGCATCGTGGTGATGGGCCTGCGGGACAGCGAGGCCCGCAAGCTGCTGCTGGACGAAGACGTCGAGTACGTCGACGAGCTCGGCGCCCCCTCTTTGCAGACCGTGGCCGCCCAGGTCGCGCTCGGCCGGGCCCGCGAGACCTTCGGCATACGCCGCGTGTTGACCTTCCACCCCCGGATCGCGGCCGCAGCCGAGTTCGCCCGGAGCCTGCGCCGCACCCTGGCCCGCTGCGCGCCCGCCGAGCTCGACGGCCTGTATGCGGCGCACGTCCACGGCCAGATGGACCAGGCAACCCGCAAGCAGGTGCTCAGCCACCTCGGCATCGGCGACGAGGGCTGGTGCGTGATCAGTAACGCCCGCTGCCTCGGCGAGGGCGTCGACCTGCCGCGCGTGGACGCGGTGCTGTTCGCTCACCCCAAGCGCTCGGCGGTCGACATCACCCAGGCCGTGGGCCGCGCGCTGCGTACGGACCCGTCCCTGTCCGGCCCGTCGGTCATCCTGGTGCCCATCGTCGTGCCCGACGACGATGGAGAGATCGGCGACCTGGAGCCGGGGGACTTCGAGACACTGTGGCAGGTGGTGCGGGCCCTGCGGGCGTTCGACGAGGACCTCAGTGACGCCTTGAACCGTTTCCGCATGAACAACGGCATTTCCAGCCCCAGCCTGCCCGACAAGATCACGTTTATGCTGCCCCCCGGGATCAGCGACGCCGTCGTGCAGCATCTGAAGGTCCTCATGGTCCGGCAGACCACCAGCGTGTGGTGGGAGGGCTACGGGGAAGCCGTCCGCTACCACCAGGAGCACGGCCACCTCCTGGTGCCGGCCGACCACGTCACCGAGGGCGGCCTGCGTCTGGGGCCCTGGATCGCTCAGCTCCGCTACCGGCGCCGCCGGGGCCGGCTCAGCCCCCAGCAGATCGAACTGCTCGACGAGCTCGGCATGGTCTGGGATCCTTACGCCGCCGCCTTCGCCGCCGTCCTCCAAGAAGCCGCCCGTTTCCGCGCAGAGCACGGCCACCTGCGCATCCCCGCGACCTACCAGACGCCCAGCGGATACACACTCGGCCGCTGGCTGGAGAAAAGGCGCCGGCTCTATGCCGACGGCACGATCCGCCCGGAAGAGCAGGCCGCTCTGGAGGCGCTCGGGGTCCACTGGCCCAAGATCGACATCGCCGCCGAAGCCTGGCAGACCGGCATCCGAAACGCCCGGGCCTTCCGCGACCAGTACGGCCACACCGACATCCCCAAGAGCTACACCGCACCGGACGGCCACCGCACCGGCGCCTGGATCAACACCCAGCGCCTGAAATACCGCAACGGCGAACTCACTGACCAGCAGCTCCGCGAATGGGATGAAATTGGGCTCTTCTGGGAGCCTCGGGAGGCCCGCTGGCAACGCATGTATGCCGCCGCCGTGGCGTTCCACGCCGAGCACCACCACCTCAAAGTCCCCCACGCGCACGTCACCGCCGACGGCCTGCGCCTGGGATCATGGATCCTGCACCAGCGCCAGCTCCGCAGCGGCATCAAACCCGGCGGCATCACCCAGCAGCGCATCGCGCTGCTCGACGCCATTGGCATGCGCTGGTAGCCACCGCCCTACGCGCCGGCGCGGTCCCTCACCAGTTGGACGCCAGCACCTGAGCAAGACCCCATCCGGGAGACCGAGGGCCTGGGCGCCGTCGCCGGGCCCTCATCACCGACTGGAGGAAGTGACGTGACAGCCCAGCCGGCCGGAGCCGATCTCGTACGATAGGCCGCTGGCCTCGCCCGCGCCGTTCGCGGCCGGCCGCGCCACCCACAAAGACGACGTTGGACAGCGGCTGCGGGGGGTGGGCTGGCGACGGATTCCCCGTCCTGTGCAGGACGCCGCGTGAAGCCCACGCCCACGAGAGCGGGGGCTTTATTGCGCGGCGGCTACCGCCAGGACTTCACCGCGACCACTCGGCCGCGCGAGTCCTTGAGGGTCGCCGTGTCGCGGTCGTTGTTCCACACATAGGCGCGCGAGCCCCAGTACACGTCCGCGGCCGTGTCCCGGCCGATGCCGGTGTGGACCTTCACCGACCGGTGGGCGCTCAGCTTCAGGTGGAAGCGGTAGGTGTGCCGTGATGCGTCCGACAAGGTCCAGCCGCCCAAGTCAACCGTACGGTCGGAGCGGTTGGTGAGCGTCACCCACTCGGCGTTCAAGGACGCGTTCGAGCGGGTGTCCTTGCCGGGGCTGTCGTACTGGATCGCGCCGAAGCCCACCGCGGGCGAGGCCGAGGCCGGCACGGCGGCCACAGCGGCCAGGGCGCTGGAAGCCGCGGCCGCCACTGCGAGCCGGCTGACAAGACGAGACATGAAGACCCCTCTCAAGGCGCGGCCGAGTAGCCGGCGCCAACGGTTCAAGGCCCCGGCGAGCGCCGGGGCAGACCACTCTGGCCTCGGCGCTCGCCGCAGGGCAGAGGATCATCGAGCGTGTTACGGAACCTCAACGGGCACGCTCCTCCTTGTGCGCACCGCGCACGCCCCCAGCGCGACAAGATCGGTTGCGCAACCTGTTCTCGGAATTGCGGGATAGGGCACACCCCCCCTTGTTTTGGCATGCGCGCGTCGCCACCCTGTTGCTTGGCGATCACCCCCCAGACACCCCTCGTCGCCAGCCTTGCCGCAGCTCACGCGGTAAGCCCCCACCACATCAGGGAGTTCTCCATGCGCAGCGTCTACGCGCGTCGTACCGCCATCGCCGGCGGCCTGGCCGCGCTCGTCGGCACCCTCACCCTCACCGGCCCCACCGCCCAGGCCGCTCCGCCGGCCCCCGCCGACGCGGGCACCGCGCGCACCTACCTCGGCCAGCTCACGGTCGCGCCCGAGACCAGCATGGACGGCTACAGCCGCGCGAAGTTCCCCCACTGGATCACCCAGTACGGCCAGTGCAATACGCGCGAAGTCGTGCTCAAGCGCGACGGCCAGGACGTGCAGCAGGACACCAAGTGCGCCGCGGTCTCCGGCACCTGGTACTCCCCCTACGACGGCGCCACCTGGCACAACGCCGCCGACGTCGACATCGACCACATCGTCCCGCTCGCCCAGGCCTGGCGCTCCGGCGCCAGCCAGTGGACCACCTCCCAGCGGCAGGCCTTCGCCAACGACCTCACCCACAGCCAGCTCATCGCCGTCACCGACCGCGTGAATCAAGCGAAAGGCGACAAGGACCCGGCGCAGTGGATGCCGCCCCTCAAGAACTACGCCTGCACCTACGCCGAGATGTGGGTGACGGTCAAGCACCAGTACAGCCTGACGGTCGACCAGGCCGAGAAGACCAAGCTCACCGCCGTCCTCAACGGCTGCTGACGGCGGCGTCGAACTCCCGCTGCCACGCGGTGGCGGGAGCGGTCCGGCGGTCGGCGCCCACCACCGTTGACGGCGCACTGCGCCAGGGTGCGCAGCACCTGCTCGAGGTGGCCCCCGCTCGAACGACGGGGGCCGCCTCGAGCCTCGTGCCTTAGTCGGGGGAGGGGCATGGAGCACGGTTGCGCTTCCCCCCGATGACCTCTCGTTGCCCTGATCCGACCCCACGCGCGGCGTGGGCGAGCGGCGGTGGAGCTGGCAAGGGAACCAGCCGCGCCCGCCTCCACGGACTACCTAGGGTGTGGAATGCCCAGGTGGGGGAGAGGCGATTGTCAAAGCGCCGTCTTGGCTTCGGCGTAGGACACCAGTTGTCACGAGCTTCTGGACTTCTCGGCTGACTGTGCCCTTCGCGATGCCGGTCATCTCCACGATCGTCTTCTGCCGGACCGGGCCACCCGCCTGGCGGACGGCGGTGAGCACCTTGAGGCGGTTGGTGAACGGGGGAGGCTCGGGAGGGGGAGGGGTGGGGCGCGGAGCCGGGGAAGGTGTTGCTGCGCTGGGGCTCTTCCGGTGGTCGGTGGCCTCGCTGACCCGGCGGGCGGCACAGGCCGTGCAGTTGCTGACCCGGTATCGAAGGTCCTGCTCGATGAGCTTGGGCTGTGCTCGGTGGCCCATGAGGACGGCAGCGGTCGCAACGAGAGCGACGGGGTCCTCGTCCTGGAAGTCGAACCATTCCCCATGCGTCCTGTACGGAGCGAAGTAGGCGTGCAGGGCGGACTCGAGGCCCTGGCCGCCGGGGGTCTTCCACAGCAGGAGAAGGGGCACGGGCGAGCCCACCTGGAGGTCGGCCAGGCGCGCCCGGGGGTCGTTGCTCACACCGATCTTCACCGCGCGGGCGGCGGGTGAGCCCACCACGTAGACCCATCGTTTGGAGTTCCGGCGGCTCACGCCATCACTCCGTGACCGTGAAGGCGGACGGGAGGTCTTCGTCGGCGAAGGCGGCCAGGAGTCCGCCGTCGGCGCCGAAGACGTGCAGGCGTACGTCTTGCCCGAGGGCTGACACCGCGGCGCAGTCGACCGGGGCCTGGGGCTCGGGGTGCTCGCCGTCGCCTGCTTCGGCGTCGACGGCGGTGGCCAGAAGGACCAAGGCCGTCAGGGCAGAGCGGTGCTCGCCCGGCGTGGCGGCGCGGATGAACGGCGCGAGCGCGTCGTCGAGGGCCGGGCTGATGTGGGTGATGCGGCGGCGGGCGCTGTGGGAGACGACCGGTGCGGGCAGTGGCACCGGCGCGGCGGCGGAATCGGTGGTCATATCGTCTGAACGACCGTCGCCCCCACGGCGCTACTGGCCGACCGGCGGCGGGTGTCGCAGCTCGTTGAGGCGCTCGGCTCCGCACGCGGGGCACGGCTCGGCGCCCTCGACCAGCGCGCGGCGCGCGTCGTCCAGCGTCATCGTGGGTTCGCTGTCGCCGAGCCAGCAGGTCTCGTAGTGCAGGATGCGGCGCAGCGGCTGGCCGGCGGGGGTGGGTATGCGCTGGAGGCTCCACCGGCCGGTGAACTCCCCGGCGAGACGGTCGCGGCTGGGTGGTCCGGGGCGCCGGGTGGGCACCGTCGAGTAGTCGGTGCCGTCGATCGGCGTGACCATGCCGGCGGGGACGCGGAACACGACCTCGCACGGCTCGGGAACCAGGTCCCCGCTCGGTAGGTGGAGCTCTCCCCAGACGGTCAGCCGCAGCTCGCACCACCACCCCGACGGCTGCCGGATGCGGGCGAGGAATTCCGCGGTCACGCTCTGGCCGTCCGGCAGCTCCACCCATACCGCGGGTGCCGGGGTCTGCGGGTGGTCCAGGTCAGCGGCCGCGTTCACGGCTATGCCGCCGTCTCCTGCTCGCCGGCCTGCTCGTGGGCGTGCTTGAGCGCCATGCGTGCGGCGACGACCCAGCTGCGGTCTTCCGACCCGTCGGGACTCTTTGTGGACCAGTAGGGGTGGGTGGCCACGGCGATGGACAGCTCGACGGCGCGCTCGCGCAGGTCGGCCACGGTCTGCTGTTGTGCGGACGTCCAGCCGGGGCTGTCAGGGCGCTCACTGCGGTAGCCCCGGTCGCGCTCGGGGTCGCTGCTCCAGCCCGGCAGCGGCTCCACCGACCAGGGGAGCTCGGCGAGCACCTGGCGAAGCCGCGCGGTGACCTCGTGGAGCTCCCGCTGCGCCGCCAGCAGGTCCGATGGAAAGGAATGTGTACCGGCCATGATGACGCAATCCTACTCTTGGATTCGTACGTTTGTTCACATGTGGTTTGCCGCCACCCCCGAGCATCGCCCAGCACCGGCGCGAGGGCGGGCACGGCATGCAGGAAGGCCCGCAGCGTCGCACGCTGGGGGTATGCCGCGGAGCATGTGGAAGGGCGCCATCGGGTTCGGGCTGGTGTCCGTACCGGTCCAGCTGGTGCCGGCCGTCCAGGAGCACGGGATCCAGCTGCACCAGGTCCACGACGAGGACGGCGGTCGGATCCGCCAGGAGCGCATCTGCGACTCATGCGGGGAGATCGTCGACTACGAGCACGTCGCGCGCGGCGCGGACCGCGACGGGCAGCGCGCCGTGCTCACCGACGACCTCATGGCCGAGCTGCCGCTGCCGAGCAAGAAGCTCATCGACGTCCTGGCCTTCATCGACGCCGACGAGATCGACCCGCTCCAGCTCGACAAGCCCTACCTGCTCCAGCCCGAAGGGCCTGCGGCCAGCAAGCCGTACGTCCTGCTGCGCGAGACCCTGCGGCAGACCAACCGCGTCGCCGTCACCAAGATCGCGCTGCGCACCAAGGAGTCCCTGGCCCTGCTGCGCGTCCACGGCCCGCTCCTCGCCCTGCACACCATGTACTGGCCCGACGAGGTGCGCGACCCGGCCGGGCTCGCGCCACCGGCCTCGGTCACGGTCCGGCCCCAGGAGATGCAGATGGCCGCCAGCCTCATGGAACGCATGAGCGAAGGCTTCGACCTCGACGCCCTGGTCGACGACTACCAGGAAGCCCTGCGCGAGCTCGTCGAGTCCAAGGTCGACAAGCGGCGCCCCGCTCCTCGGGCCGAGACCGCGCCGGCGCCCGGCAACATCGTCGACCTCATGGCCGCCCTGAAGGCCTCGATCGACCGCGCCGACCAGGAAGACACCCCGCCCGCCAAGGCTCCTGCCAAGAAGACAGCGGGGAAGAAGGCGGCCGCCTCCCGCACGCCGGCAAAAAAGGGAGCCAAGCGGACTGGCTGACCACCGGCGGTTCGCCTTCGCCAGGAGCGCGGCGACGGCCGCCGCCTGCTCGCCACCGCATCTGTTCCGACCGCGTCACGTCCGCGCGGACCGCGTCCTGAGCATCGGCGCCGCCGCTGGCTTCCACACCAGTCAGCGAAGTTCCGGCGCTCTGTCGGTGCTGCCCGATACCGTTGTTGGGCACCACCCGGCTAGCCGCGTACCGCCGGTCGCCGCTCAAGTCCGCGCCCACGCCGCGGGCAGCCCCGAAAGGGGGCGGCCAAGGTCTCCAGGGGCCCGCGTAGATGATCACGGGCGTGCCCTTGAGTACCGCCGTTGTCCTTCCTGGCCCCTGACGTACGGCCGGAGGAGCGTGGGTCCATCCGGCTGGGAGACGTCATGCCGAAGAAGCAGCCGACCGCAGCGAAGCGGGCCCGCGCCGCCGCCCGCGTCGGCGCCAAGTACACCGCGGCCCTCCGAAGCGAGACGACGGGCGCCCATCCGCTTCCCCTTCACCTCGAACTCTTCGACGCCGACGTACTGCCCGAGCGCATGGTCGTGGACTGCCTGCGGGCGCTCGCGGCGGAGGGTGAGCCGCTGCCGGTGCGCATGGCCGAGCCGGACCCGGAGGTGGTCGAGGCGCGAGCGCGAGCCGAGGAGAAGGCCATCCGCCCCCAGCCGAAGCGGTGGGCGTCGGTGCAGGCCGCCGTCGACGGCTACGTGCTGCGCGAGACCCAGTACGGGCCGAACCGCTCCGGCTACACCTCCACCAGCCGCGGGCCCCGCGTGCCGGTGCCGGTCCGCGCGAGCGACGACTCCGTGACCGTGGTGGCGATGCCCGAGTGGGCGTGGCTGCATGAGGGCCGGTGGATCTGGGCTCACACCGGCTGGCCGGTGGAGGCGCCCGGCCGGATCGTGGACCCGCCACAGACGTTCGCGCCGGCGCCGGGGCTGCGCTGGCAGGTCGCGGTCTGGCTCGACCTCGGGCACGAGGGCAGGGTGCTGGGCGAGGACTACAGCGGCAGCACCTCGGACTGGCAAACGGTCGGCTGGTGCACGACCCGGGACGACGCCCGCCAGATCGCCCGCGCCTACACCGCGCACCGTGGCCACTACGCCCGCGCCGACGTCATCGAGCACGGCACCGACAACGGCGTCGCCTCCCTCACCACGGACACCTATCTCCCGGCCCCGGACGCTCCCGAGCGCCCCCGCCCCGCCACCGCCACCGCCCCGGGGCCGCGCCCGGCCTCCCCGGACAGGTCCGAGATCCCCGAGCCCGCCTGGTACCCGCGGCAGGGCAACCCGCCGAACTCGTCGCTGATCGTGTGGACCGGCACCGGCTGGCGGACCCTGGTCTGGACTGACTGGCAGGCGGGGGCAATCGCCCAAGAACTCGGCATCGGGGCCGACGGCCCGTACGAATGGGCGGAGGACTGGGGGCCACGCCACCCTGACCGGGACCTGCACGACTGGACCCAGGAAGGCCGCGAGCTGCACAGCCAGTTCCCCGAGACCACCTACGCCGAGGGCACCGAACTGATCGACGCCGCCCGCCGGGCCCGGGAGGACGCTCTGGTGGCAGCGCTCGCCGAACGGGGCAGCCTCTCCCTGGAGCAGGCCGCCGCCCGCCTGGCCCAGGGCGGCCACAAGTACCGCCAGCTCCTCGACGTCGGTCAGGCCGTCATCTCCCGGGCCCTGCACACCGCCCGCCGCGCCCTGCCCGAGGGCCCCGGGCGCACCTCAGTCCGTCACGCCCTGGACGACCTCATGTACCGCCACCTGCTCCCCGCCGATGCCGAGCGCATCGCCAACGAGCAGCTCGACAGCGAGATCGAGGCCCGTCGCGCCCCCGGCGTAACCGCGTGGGCCCGGCGGGCGGTCGCCGAGTACATCTCCCCCGCCGCCGACCCGGCCGCCGTCGGCGTCGACGGATTCCGTCCCCAGGACAACTGACGCCGCGATCGTCTCCTCCCCGAGAGCCCCACACCAGCGGTGTGGGGCTCTCGCCTTGGCACCGGCCAGGCCACCGCCGGCAGCAACATCCTCGGCAAGCTCATCGGCGTCCAGCAGACCTCTGGGCCGCCGTATCAGGCCGGGCCCGCTCCGCATGCCGGGCCGCAGCGGCAGGAGCTCCGGTCGGGCGCGGCTTCGTCCGCGAAGGCGGCGAGGAAGGCGCCGTCGGCGAGCAGGTGAAGCCGGACTCGCGTACCGAGTGCGGGGACGGTCGGGCAGTCGATCGGCGCCCCGCCGGTGAGGTGGGGCTCGGTGACGTCCTGGTCGTCCGCGTCGACGTCCGTCACCAGGGCCAGCAGCGAGGCCAGGGCCGCGCTGCGCTCGGTGTCGCAGCCAGCCCGCACGTGCCGGTCGAGGGACTCAAGGAGCCGTGCGCTGACGTGGGTGACGCGGCGGCGGCCGCCGCCGGAGACCGCGGGGAGCACCAGCGCGTGCGCGCCGGCTGCGGTGAGAGTGGGAGGCGTCATGCTCACCATCGGTCGCCTATCTGCCCCGTTCCGTTATCGGGCGACGTGGATCACGGCTATGCTCCCGCGTGATGACGACGTGACGTGCCGGTCTCTCCGGGGCGCCCGCAACGGTCAGCCACACCCGTACGGGGGGCTGTTTGGGGCGCGGCCCCCGGGAGTCTCCGGGTGGCCGCGCCCATGGTCAGCCCTCCGTCGAGAGGGATGACCGGTGGGCGACTGCCCACCCCGGGAGAAAGGCGCAGCACGTGCGCCATCGCAAGAAGAAGGACCGGTCTCGCCTGCGGGCCCGGCTCTACCGGATCTACCGCTGGGTGGCTCCCCTCGTGGGCGCCGTCATCGTCGCGGTGTTTCGGTGGTGGCTGGAGGTGAGGCCCAAGCCGTAGGCCCTCGCCAGACGTACTAGCGAGGGACTACCGCGAGTGGTCCTTCCAGGAGCCCCGCCACCGTGCCCCCGGTGGGGGGTTCCGCTACGTCCGTCGGCTGCGTGCCGGCTAGGCCGCAGCCTCCCGACTGCCCGGCCGGGTGGACGTCGCGCTCACCACCGTACCGGGCCTTTCCGACCTGCGCATGCATCTATGGATGCGCTTAGGTGGGGGAGACTGTCCGGGGCCCTCCCGGCCGGCGTCGAGGCGTGGGTGTTTCTCCGCCCTTGCCGACCCCACGGGGAGATGGAAGTTCCGCCACCACCGGGTCAACCCGTGCGCTGCCGTCACCCGCACGAACGAAAGCGGCCGCCTCCCGCACGCCGGCGAAAAAGGGAGCCAGACTGACCACCTTCAAAGCTCGGGGGATGCCGCCTTCGCCAGGAGCGCGGCGACGGCCGCCGCCTGCTCGCGAGCGGTGACATCGAGAGGCTCCGGCCCGGCGGCGGCGTCGAGCAGCAGGGCAGCCGCCTGCACGAGGGCGGCGGGCAGCCGCACGTCCTGCACGGCGGCAATCAGGGCCGCCGCCTGGTGCGCGGGGGAAGCGGTAGCCGGTATCAGGGCGGAGACGCCCTGCCCGAGCGGTCGCGCGCGGGAGGACGAGGTGGGCTCGGTGGTCACGACGCGAGTCTGCCGTACGCCAGGCCTCCGCGCCGCGCTCCGCAGACCGCGGATATGGGGTGTGCCCGGACCACCACGGCGCATATGTCCCGCCCCGGCTGACCTCTGCCTGCGAATGGCGGCGGAAGGCGTTGCCGTTATGCCGGTGGTGCCGCCGTCTCGTCCTGGTCGTCGCCTTCGTGGACGAGGGGGCTGGGGGAGTGGGCGATGGCGTCCGCGGACAGGGTCGGCGCGACCTCCCTCAGCGCGGGGTGGAGAGCGGCGACGTTGCGCACGATGCGCAGGATCGCGTTGTCGGAGGAGGACCGCTGTTCGCGGCGGGCGTCGGCGTCGCCGCCGAGGGCGCGGCCGGTGCGGCTGGTGAACAGCGGGCCGCGGCCGTCGTAGGTGTTCCACTTCTCTTTGGTGACGCGGTGGGGGAGGTATTCGTCGATGGCCCACACGAAGTCCGGGCAGAACGTGATGAGTGCCTTCGCGGTGCGGGAAGCGTTCTTCATTGGCACGGCCCAGCGGGTGCGGTGCTGCTCGTTGTAGCGGTCTTCCAGGAGGAGGCCGGTGATCTGTCCGGGGCGGAGCTGGGTGGGTGCGTTCATGAGGCCGTAGATGATGGCGCGGTCGCGGGGGCCGGCGTGCCGGTCGGCGGCTTCCTTGAGCCGGAGCATGCCGGCGGCGTCGAGGCCGCCCGGGCGCGGGGTGCGATCAACAGACGCGAAGCGCTGCCACCCCTTCAGGAGCTCGCGGTACGTCCCGGCGGGGACGAGGTCGCGCCCTTCGAGGTAGCGGTAGAAGGAGCGGACGATGCCGACGGCCTGGTCGCGGCTGGCGGCGGCGCGGGCGTGGTGGATGACGAAGTTCTGGACGTCGGGTTGGGTGGGCTGCCAGAGGAGGTCTCCGGCCCAGGCCGCGTAGGCGGTGAGGGTCTCGCGGTAGCGGTAGACGGATTCGTCGGCGAAGAGCCCGGATGCCGCCGAGTGGGGGCCGGTTACGAACTCCTCGACCAGGTCGAGCGCGGCAGAATCAGTCACGCCGCAGGACTCTAGAGGACAGCAGATGTATGTCGGGTAACAGACTCGCAGCCCCACCCTCCCAGGTGAGCCGTGGCCGAGGGGGTGCCCCACGGGTACGGCGCGGGGCGGGGCCGGGCGGCGCGCGGGTGAGTGGGTGGTGTGCTGGGTCTGTTACCCGACATACAGATGTAGGGTGCGGAGGCTCGCACGATGCATTTCTGGAAGGCGTTGTGCTGTCTCAGTGAACCGAGTCGGCGTCTCACGGAACGCAGTCGCGTGAAGGAGGGCGGGGCAGGGCCGGGAACCGGGTGTTCTGCTGGAATCGCAGAACTGCGGCCACCCAGACATCTTCCAGGGGGTCGTTGCGTGCGTCCTCGACGTCTTGAGCGGTGCCCTCCGTGTGGGTGGCGTCCTCGCTGAGCTGCGCGAGAAGCTCCTGCTCGGCGGCACGATTGGCGGCAGGCAGCCCCAGTAGGAGCGCTGCTGCCTGCCGCAGGAGCAGGCCGGCGCCCTCAAGCGAGGCGAGTGCGCGACCGATCTCGTGCCAGGTCACGCCACTTCTCAGGGCTGAGTCGATTGCCGACGTCGACACAGCAGTATGCATCCCAAGGACAAGCCGATTGACGACGCCGCAACACTTAACCCGGGGGGCACACGTGCCATGCCCCGGATTGCTCGACGCTCCTTCAGCCGACCGGTGCCAGGACAGCGTCGTACTGTTCGACGGCCCAGGGCAGTACCAGGCAGGACAGCAGGAACCAATCGCTGTAGCGGTGGAGGTCCCAGTCTTCGACAGGAAAGCGGAAGCCCTTGTGAATGTCCTGGTAGGCGCCCTCGAAGCGGCCGAGTGCCGCACGCAGTCCGGCCTCCGTGCTCAGGTCGGGGCCGCCCCACGCAGGGAACAGGTCGTTCTCCACGTCCTCGGACAAGGAGGGGTATTCCACGATGGCGTCGACGACGGTGTTCCGGATGTAGGACGCCGCGCGCTTGGCGTTGTACTCCTTGGCCTCGCTGCCAGAACCGGGAACCAGCTTCCCGGCCCAGTACACGGGGTCGATCCGCTCCCGGTGCGGGGTGGGGCGGAAGAAGCCGAACATGTCCTCGACTCGGGTGAAGGACCAGCAGCCCAGCCCGCCGCGCAGAACCAGCATCCCGGGCCAGGTGACGACCTCGCACCACTCCCAGGACGCCTTCGGGAATCGGAAGGACAGGTGGCGGTGTACGCCGTCGTCCTTGACCACGGTCATCGTGGCACCCTCGACGTCGGAGGCGAAGCGCTCCTTCGCCTCGGACATTTGCCGCTTCAGCTCGGTGTACGGATCGATTTCGCTCACCCGGGGCCCTCTCACAGTCCGGCCCGCACACCGGTCGGCGGGTCCCTGGGTACAACGACCGCCCCCGGCTCCGGTGCCGGGGAACGTGCCTTATGTGCCTAACACCTCGACCATGTACCTGACCTGCGTAAATAGCCCATCAGCCCTAGATAACGCTGGCCCTGGTTCTTGCCCGAGGTGATGACGAGCTTGCGGGCGATCTCGGGAACGGGCACGCCGTTGGCTCGCAGGCTGCGGGCGTAGTCGGCCATGTCGTTGTCGACGACTTTGGGGCGTCCGCCGTGGCGGCCGCGCTCGCGGGCGGGCGCCTGGCCTTCGAGGGACTTCTCCCGGGGTCCAGCCAAGGTGAGCC
>NZ_JBFAPH010000178.1:0-13785 GCF_040675635.1 Streptomyces sp. NPDC049577 | reverse complement strand
CCGAACAGGGAAGCGGACTGCAGATATCCTCCGGCGGCGTCACGGGTGTGGCAGCCGCCCTCTATGTGGCCGGAGCCTGTTCGGGCGTCCGGGGGCGCCGGGGTGACCCACTGCGCGAGCCACACGGCGTCGGCGAGCTCCTCGGCCGTCATGTCCAGGGAAGCGGCCCGCAGCCGGGCGATGAGCTGCCCCAGCCGCTGATCGGGGGGCGCTGTCATCCTGCATCACCTCGGGCGGTCCAGTGGCTGCATGAGCATGTCCGCGAGCCGGTCGCGCGTGACGCGTTCGGTGCGCGGGGCGTGCTGGGTGAGGAAGAGCGCGTTGAGCAGCTGGTCGGCGGCGATGACCTCGCCGGGCTCGCGGTCCAGGAAGCGCTGGATGAGCGCCTCGCCGTCGGTGACGGCGTCGTCGCCGAGGTGGGCCCGGACCATGGCGGTCAGCTGTTCCTCGCCGGGCGGTTCGAGCTCCAGCTGGATGCAGCGGCGCAGCAGGGCGGCGGGGAAGTCGCGCTCGCCGTTGGAGGTGAGGACGATCAGCGGGAAGGTGGTGCAGCGCACCCGTCCGCCCCGCACGACCGTGCGCTCGCCGTCGTCGGTGAGGACCTCGGCCTCGGGCTCCCGGTCGGCGATCCGCTCCAGCTCGGGCAGGGCGAACTCGCCCTCCTCCAGGGCGTTGAGGAGGTCGTTGGGCAGGTCGAGGTCGCTCTTGTCGAGCTCGTCGACGAGCAGGACGCGGGGCCGGTCGGCGGGCAGCAGGGCGGTGCCGAGCGGGCCGAGGCGCAGATAGCCGCCGATGGAGGACCGCCCGGGCTCGGTGCCGGTCGCGGCCCGTTCCAGCTGGACGTCCTGGAGGCGGGCGATGGCGTCGTAGTGGTAGAGGCCGTCGCGCAGGGTGGAGCGGCTGACGATGGGCCAGCGCAGCACCCGGCCCAGGCCGAGCTCGTACGCCACCGCGTGGGCGAGGGTGGACTTCCCGGTTCCGGGGTTGCCGGTGACGAGGAGCGGGCGGCGCAGGTAGAGCGCGGCGTTGACCGCCTCGACCTCCTCCGGGCGCGGGTGGTGGTTCTCCACGAGCCGGCGCAGCACTCCGAGGCGGCGGGCGGCGCTGGGGTCCGTGCCCGAGCCCGCGTCGGCGGCGGAGGCGGCGAAGTCCCGCCACGGCGGCGGCGGGGGCAACCGCCGGATTCCGTCGTGCGGCAGGCCGGCTCCCCGGTAGATGCGCCAATCGTTCACAGTGGGCTCCTCGTGGCTGGGACCCGTTCCCGCTCCAAAGTAGGGGTACGCGCCCGGTCCGCCGATGTCTTTCGGTAGGTACTGTCACGTACTTGACGTTCCGTCATACTGTTGTCCGTGGCCCGTTTCCCGGCCGGACACCCGGGGCGTGGAGCGGCGCGTCCGGGAGCGGCGGGTGTTCGGGCGAGTCGAAGAGCAGGCATATCGACCGCGCCCACTGCGCCTCCGGGTCGGGGTAGTCGGGATCGCCGCAGCGTATGCGGAGGCCGCGGATGCGCCGGTGGAGCCCTTCGGCGTTCTCCGCCTCGCCCAGCAGCAGCGAGGCCTGGTGGAGGAAATCGGCGCAATCCGTATGCCCGGTGGCGGAGCTGCGCCAGATGACGACGGCGTGGCCGGCGGCCAGCGCGGCGTCCATCGCGACGGCGCCCGGGCCGGAGGCGACCGGCCCGCAGTAGACGGGCACGGCACAGTCGGCGGCGTCCGACAGCCGCGCGTAGGCCGCGTGCCGGCTCTCCCGGCCGGGCCCGTCGTGGCCCCGCACGGGTACCTCGCGGCGCAGCGGGACGGCGGTCAGCGGGCCCCTGCCGGTGCCGCCCCAGCGCCGGTTCCACTCGGGGGTCGCCGCGCGGTCGCGGCGCCGCCGGTCGCGTACGACCACGACGCGGCGCTGGCCGATCGGCAGCGCGGACGGGTCGATGGAGTCGTCGTCCGCGCCGGGCGGTGACAGCCGCCACAGGTCCAGCGGTTCGTCGAACAGCTCGCGCGGCAGCACCACGTGGACGGCCGCGAGGTGTTCGCCCACGTCCCCCAGCCGCAGCGCCTCGGCGAGCGGCTCGCGCAGCGCCTCGCGCAGCCCGGCCCGGGGGACGCCCTCCTCGTCGGCGCAGAGCGGGGTGATCAGATCGCCCTCCAGCAGCAGTTTCACCCGCCAGGGGTAGCTGCTGCCGTAGAGCGGGGGGTCGATCTCGACGATCACATCGGCCCGGGCGCGGACGGGCGCGCGGGGCGGTACGTCGCGGCGCTCGGGCTTGCCGAGGTCGACCAGGGGCCTGGTGCCGGCCGCGCGGGCGGCCGGCGGCTCCTCCTTGACGGGCGCCCCGCCGTGCAGGATCTGCTGGATCTCCTCCCGGATCACGTCCGGCAGCGGCTCGGCCTGGACGGCCAGCCAGCCGCTCAGGTCGCGCAGCGGTTCCACGTCCGAGGGGTTGCCGAGCCGGCTGACGGCCGCGGCGACGCGGGCCGAGTACAGCATGACGGCCTCCAGCTCCAGGTCCCGGTCCGCGGCGGCGTCCTTCGGCCCGCCGCCGCGCAGGTCGTACAGCAGTCCGACGCCCTCCCGCCAGCTGCGCGGATCGTGCTCCACGCCCGGCTGGTACGGGGCCTGGATCACGCGCCGCTTGGCCTCCTCCACCAGCGCCATGACCTCGCCGGGGGTGCCCGGCGGGGTGAGCTCGGCGAGCCGGGCGAAGAGGTGGGTGCGCAGGACGGGCGTGAAGCCGTCGGCGGGCGCCGGGCGCAGGGCCTGTTGCAGTCCCGTCCAGCTGCCGCCGCTGCCGACGGTGCGGTAACGGCGCAGATGGTGGCGGTCGTGGGCCCGGATGATCGCGTGCAGCCGGTCGCGGCCGGGGAGGTCGTTGGCGATGCGGCGCAGGGCGGTGACGGGCACCGCGAGGCCCGCGGTGTCGTGGCCGCGCCCCTTGCTGATGCCGATGACCGCGCCCCGGCCGGTGTCCACGACGGGCCCGCCCGAGCAGCCGGCGACCGGGATCTCGCCGCGCAGCAGCATCGCGCTGCCGTCGCTGCCGTCCCCGCCGGCGGCGGTGCCCACGCCGAACCGCAGGGCGAGCTCGCCGGTCTCCCGGGACCAGCCGTGCAGGCTGATCGGTGCGGGCACGATCGCCGAACGGTCGCTGAGCCAGAGGCATTCGGCGTCGTCGGCCCCCTCGACCTCGACCAGCGCCAGGTCCGGCAGGGGCCAGCGCAGCGGCGGCTGCTCCGGGTCCGCCGGCGGGGGCAGGACGAGCGCTACCCGGCCCCCGGTGGTGCGCAGGTGGGCGTCGGTGACGTCGATGGCCGTCTCACCGGCGAGCACGCCACCACCCCCCATCCCCACGACGTGGGCGCAGGTCAGGACCCAGCCCGGGGCGATGAAGAAGCCACTGCCCCAGAACCGGGCGTCGTCGCCTTCATACCCGCCGCCCGGCGCGGAAATGCGCACGACCGCCCGGCGCGCGGTCCCGTCGACGGCGCTCAAGGAGTGCCGGGGGTCGTGGCGGCCGGGGCGGCGGACGGGGGCGCTCCGTCCCGCTCGTTCCACTTCAGCGTGACGTTGACGGACGCCTTGCCGCTGCCGTCGGCGATGAGGCTGACGACCTGCCCCGCCTGGGCGGACAGCTCGATCCCGAACTCGACCGTCACCTCGTCGGGCCGGGCCGCCGCGAGCCCCGTGCGGAGCGAGCCGACCACGCCGCGCACGACGTCCGCCATGCCGCTCGCCATGCTCGCCACGCGCCGGGCGGCACTGGAGTCGGCGTACCCGCCGCCGTCCCGCCCCAGCTCCTGCGCCTCGCTGACCCGGGCCCAGACGACGGTTCCGTCGTCGAGCCGCACTTGAGTGATCCCGTTCGCCACGCGCCACCCCCGCTGCCGCCATCGCTTCGCCATGCCTCGCGATGAGGCAGCAGGCTAGTGCCGTGACCCGGCATGCGCGAGAGGCCGTGGCCAAGACCGCCTTATCCTGGCTGCACCGACCCTGTACCCCACGGAGATCACGTTGTACTTCACCGACCGAGGCATCGAGGAACTGGAGAACCGGCGCGGCGAGGAGGAGGTCTCCCTCGCCTGGGTCGCGGAGCGACTGCGCGAGTTCGTCGACCTCAACCCCGACTTCGAGGTCCCGGTCGAGCGCCTGGCGACGTGGCTGGCGCGCCTCGACGACGAGGACGACGAGGACTGAGCTGCGCTCGGGCGGCTTTTCGGGAGAAGCGGGGGTCCGGGGGCGGAGCCCCCGGTCAGCGCCCCGCCGAGTCCCGCGAACGCCACGCGTCGTACGCGATCGTGAGTGCGCCGTCCGCGACGAGCACCGCACCCGCCGCGCGCCACCGCCCGCGCCCGCGGGCGAGCAGCGCGGCCCCCGCCACGACTTCCACCGCCCCGAGCAGCCGCAGGCGCCCCGCCCCGCGCCCGGCCGCGTGCAGGCCCGTGCGGACCGCCGCCCGCCAGCCGGGCCACTGGACCGCCTCGGTGACGGCCAGCATGCCCGCCGCCGCGCGCAGACCGTCCGCCCCCAGCCCGGGCGCGAGCCCGGTCGGCAGGCGCAGGCCCGTCCGGGTCAGCACCGCGACCAGGCCCAGGACGCGGGCCCGCGCGTCCGCGTCGGAGTCCGGCTCGGTCAGCCGGTCGAGGGCCGCGCCGTCGAGGACGGGGTCGAGCCCGAGCCGGGCCCGCAGCGCCGTCATCGCCTCCTCGCCGCCGAGCGGGGTGCCGTCCGCGAGCCACGTGTAGCCGGCCGTCCGGCGGAAGCCCGCCGCGACGACGAAGCCCGCGCCGTCCTCGTCCCACCACAGGCCGACCACCGGCCAGGGCTCCGCCATGGCCAGCGCGTGGGCCAGATCGGCCGTGATCGCGGCGACGCCCGTCTCCCCCTCGTGCCAGGGGTCCTCGCCCGGCACCAGCACGCTCCACCCCTCCCCCGCCGGAGCCAGCAGCAGCGGCTCCCGCAGCAGCTGCGCGGACGGGCGGACGCGGTCGGGCTCGGCGCGGCAGAGCAGCAGTACGCCCGCCGCACCGGGGTGATCAGTTGCTGACATGCGTCAACGCTAAGCCACGCACTCGCCCCTTGACTTCCCACAGCCGCGATATATCGTGTTTCTCGAAGACGCGATATGTTGCGTTGACCGAGACTAGAAGTCAGGGAGCCCCGCCATGCCGGACCCGTCGCAGTGGTCACTCTCCGCACCGGAGAAGCTCACCTTCGAGGAGCCGGTGACGGCTCTGGACGTGCGCGTCGTCGGCGGCACGGTCAATGTCGTCGGCACCGACGGCGGCCCCGCCCGGCTGGAGCTGTCCGGCATCGACGGACCGCCCCTGCTGGTCGAGCACGAGGGCGGCACCCTCTCCGTCCACTACGAGGACCTGGGCAGGCAGGGCTTCCTCAAATGGCTGGGCGGCAAGTGGTTCGACCGCAAGGAGTGGAACCGCAGCGTCACCCTGACGCTCACCGTCCCGACCGCCGCCCGGGTCGAAGTCGGCGTCGTCGGCGCGCACACCGTCGCCTCCGGTCTCACCGGAACCACCCGCATCCGGGGCGTCGACGGCGACACGGTCCTCATGGGCCTGACCGGCCCGGTCGACGCCCAGACCGTCTCCGGCCGGCTGGAGGCCCAGTCCCTCGCGGGTGATGTGTCCTTCAAGTCCGTCTCCGGCGACCTCACCCTCGTCGACTGCACGAGCAGCGCCGTCAAGGCCGACACGGTCAGCGGCGACATGGTCGTGGACCTCTCCGCCCCGGACGGCGGACGCGGCCCCTCCCTCGGCCTCACCAGCGTCTCAGGTGAGATCACCATCCGGCTGCCGCACCCGGTCGACGCCGAGATCGACGCCGGCACCACCAGCGGCGAGGTCTCCTGCGCCTTCGAGAACCTGCACGTCACCGGGCAGTGGGGCGCCCGCCGCATCACCGGCCGGCTCGGCAACGGCCGCGGCCGGCTGAAGGCCACCACCGTCGCCGGCGGAGTGGCTCTGCTGCGCCGCCCGCCCGCCCAGGAGGAGCCGGTGACCGCCACGGAAGGGAAGACGCTCTGATGCCGCCCGCCTTCGAGTACCTGCGCGTCACCGGGCAGTGGGGCGCCCGCCGTACCGGCGGCCGCCCGCAGACCCGCGCCGCGGAAGGGAAGTGACGTCGATGCCCCCCGTCTTCGCCCACGGCCGGCTGCGCCTGTATCTGCTCAAGCTCCTCGACGAGGCACCGCGCCACGGCTACGAGATCATCCGCCTGCTGGAGGAGCGCTTCCAGGGCCTCTACGCGCCGTCCGCCGGCACCGTCTACCCCCGGCTGGCCAAGCTGGAGGCCGAGGGCCTGGTCACCCACACCACCGAGGGCGGCCGCAAGGTCTACTCCATCACCGCGGCCGGGCGCGCCGAACTCGCCGACCGCCAGGGCGAACTCGCCGAGCTGGAGCTGGAGATCCGCGACTCCCTCGCCGCCCTCGCCGCCGACATCCGCGAGGACGTCCGGACCGTCGCCGGCGACCTGCGCCGCGAGATGCGCGAGGCCGCCCGGCAGGTCCGGGCGAGCACGGCGGCGACCGACTCCGTCGACTACCTCGCCGACGTCAAGGAGGAGTTCCGGCGGGCGAAGGAGGAGTGGAAGGAACAGGCCCGCCGGGCCAGGGAGGAGTCCCGCCGCGCCCGGCAGGACGCGCAGACGGCCCGCCGCCAGGCCCGCCAGGCCCAGGAACACGCGCGCGAGGAGGTGCTCCGCATCAAGGAGCGCGTCCAGGAGCAGGTCCGGGACCACACCCGGCACGGCGACTGGCCGACCGGCCTCATGGAGGGCGTCAACGCCCTCGCCCAGGAACTCGGTTCCCTGGCCGGCCAGGGCCGCGGGACGCCCGCCCCGGCGACCCCCCGGCCCGAGTGGGCCACGGCCGACGACGCGCTCTCCAAGGAGCCGGCCCGCGACCTGGACCGACTCCTCGACCGCTTCCGCGACGAGATCCGCGACGCGGCGCGGGACCACGGGGTGACGCCGGGTCAGCTTGCCGCCACCCGGGGGGAACTGGCGGATGCGGCCGCCCGCATCGGGGCGCTGCTGCGCGAGGGGAAGTAGTCCCCTACCCGGCCCGGGGCGGGCTGACCCGTACCGTCACCTCCCCCTCCGCGAACGCGGTCACGCGGATCGTCGCCGGTCGCCCCGGACGGGCCGTCGTGGCCGACGGGCGTGCCGGGCCCGTCACCGTGATGCGCCAGCCGCGCGGTGCCGGCGGCAGCGACAGTTCCGTCACGCCCGGGCGCGGCGCGTAGGAGAGCCGGTAGACGCCGGCGGCCGGGTCGTACGACTCCGTGCGCGCCCTCCCCGCCAGCGCCGCCGCGTAGGGATAGGCCGTGCGCTGCTTGTTCGGCTGGAAGCGGCCGCGGTCGTCCATCGCGCAGTACGCCCCGCCGTAGCACCACGTCCAGCTCGCCCAGCCCGAGGAGTAGCGGGCGAGGGAGGCCAGGGCGTCCTCGTAGAAGCGCCGCATGTTCGGCTGGTCGCTGTTGAGGGGGCCCCATTCGCCGACCACGACCGGGAGGTGGTGCGTGCGCGGGTACGCGACGACCGCCGCCTCGTACGCCGGCAGCCAGCCGGAGGCGGGGTCGTAGTCGCCCCCCGCCTCCATCACGGCGTTGTAGAGGTGCGGGGCGTAGACGACCTTGGGGTCGTGGATCCGGCCGAGGCCGGTGGGCTTGCCCTCGCCGGCGGCGGGGGTGGGCTCGACGAAGAGCCAGTGGCGGGTGTCGACGCGCCGGATCGCATCCGCGAGGCGCTGGTACATCGGGGTGATCCGGGTGGCCTCGATGCGGCGGGCCGCCGCGAAGACGTCCTCGCCCGGGCGCAGCCGGCCCATCGGCTCGTTGATCAGGTCGTAGCCGAGGACGGCCGGGTGGTGGGCGAAGCGGGCGGCGAGCACCTGCCACATACGGGCCTGGGCCCGCCGCAGGTCGGCATCCTGGTAGAGGTGCTCGAACGCGGCCTGGACGGCGGGCTCGAAGTATTCGGCGAACCAGTCGTCGGGGTGGGTCCGGTAGGGCAGGCCGTCGGTGCGGGTGGCCCAGGCGGGGATGCCGCGGTGGCCGCCGAAGGCGGGGCCGTAGATGTCCTGGTGGGCGTCGATGACGACGCGCACGCGGTAGGCGCGCGCCCAGTCCAGGACACGTTCGATCTTCTTCAGATAGCGCTCGCTGTAGTCACCGGGGCGGGGTTCGAGGTCGTCCCAGAAGACCGCGAGCCGGGCGAGGTCGAAGCCCTGCCGGGCCATGTCGCGCACGGACCGCTCGGTGATGTCCTCCAGGGCGTGCTCGCCCCGGTGGTCCTTGTCCGCGAGGTTCCAGCCGTGCAGGGTGAGCGCCCGCCCGCTCTCGTCGGTGAGGGGCGGGATGTCCGGCTCGGCGCGGGCGTGCGCCGAGCCGGGTGCGAGGAGTGCCAGGACAGCGGTTACGGCGGTGAGGAACGCCGCCGTGCGGAAGCGTCTCTTCGGCATCCGCCGTTCATACCGTCAGCACGACCTTGCCGAACAGGTCGCCACCGGCCATCTTCTCGAAGCCCTCCCGGGCCCGGTCCAGCGGCAGCACCGTGTCGATCACGGGGCGCACGCCCTTGGCGGCGCAGAAGGCCAGCAGGTCGGCCAGTTCCTCCTTGGTGCCCATGGTCGAGCCGACGACCTTGAGCTCCAGGAAGAAGATGCGGTTCAGCTCGGCGGCCGGCGGGTTCGGTCCGCTGGTGGCGCCGGAGATGACGAGCGTGCCGCCCGGCTTGAGCGACTTCACGGAGTGCGACCACGTCGCCGCACCGACCGTCTCGATGACGGCGTCCACGCGGTGCGGCAGCCGGGCCCCCGCCTCGAACGCGCCCTCCGCGCCCAGCTCCAGGGACCGCTTGCGCTTGGCCTCGTCGCGGCTCGTGGTGAAGACCCGGAGCCCGGCCGCCGCGCCCAGCACGATCGCGGCGGTGGCGACGCCGCCGCCCGCGCCCTGCACCAGGACGCTCTGCCCGGGGCGGACGCCCGCGTTGGTGAACAGCATCCGGTAGGCCGTCAGCCAGGCGGTCGGCAGGCAGGCGGCCTCCTCGAAGCTGATCCCCTCCGGCTTGGGCAGCACGTTCCACGCGGGGACGGCGACGCGCTCGGCGAAGGTGCCCTGGTAGCGCTCGGTGAGGATGGAGCGCGGCTCGTCGGGGCCCACGCCGTGGCCGCTCTGGCCGATGACGGAGTGCAGGACGACCTCGTTGCCGTTCTCGTCGGTCCCGGCCGCGTCACAGCCGAGGATCATCGGCAGCGCTTCCCGGCCCAGGCCCACCCCGCGCAGCGACCAGAGGTCGTGGTGGTTGAGCGAGGCGGCCTTGACGTTGACGACCGTCCACCCGGGGCGTACCTCGGGCTCGGGACGCTCGCCCAGTTCGAGGCCGTTGAGCGGCTGGTCGCGGTCGATGCGTGCGGCGTAGGCGGCGAACATGATCCGAACCTAGACCCGTGGGGCGTGCGGGGGGAACCACGCGGCCGTGTGACGCGCGCCGCGTCCGGCCGCCGCCGTCCCGTACGACCCGGTTCCGTCCACGGCACGCCTACGGCAACGGGCGTAACTGCGCCCGAAGCGTCGCCTCCGCGTTGCTCCCCGGCCGCGCCACCGGGTTGGCTGCCGTGCGCCGGGCCACCGGGCCCGGGTGAGGGGGAGGACGTCATGCGACAGCGAACGGAACGGGCGCGCGGCACGAGGGGGCGCAGGAGACGGGTCGCCGCGGCGGCGGTGGTGCTGGGCGCCTGCACGGCCGCCCTGCCGCTCGCCCCGGCGGCCGCCGCGCAGCACGCGCGGCCCGCCCCCGTCGAGCGGGTGAGCGTGGGTGCCGGCGGGCTGCAGCCCGACGGCGAGAGCTACGGGGAGAGCATCGACGCGGCCGGCCGGCTGGCGGTGTTCACCACCGCCGCGCCGGACATGGTGCCGGGGGGCGTCAGCACCGGCCGTCAGGTCTTCGTGCGGGACCTGGCCACCGGCACGACCCGGCTGATCAGCGCCGCTCCCGGCGGGACGCCCGGGAACGACTCCTGCTGGAACGCCGTCATCAGCGGCAACGGGCGGTACGTGGTCTTCGAGTCCCAGGCCACCGATCTGGCCCCCGGCCGGAACCCGGGCGAACGGTCCTCGGACGTGTTCGTCCACGACCTGGCGACGGGACGCACGGAGGTCCTGATCGAGAACACCGCGGGGCAGCCGGCCTACACCGGTTCGCCCGCGGTCAGCCATGACGGGCGGTTCGTGGCATTCGCCTCCACCCGGAGCGATCTGGTGCCGGGCGACACCAACGGCGTCGAGGACGTCTTCGTCCGGGACCGCCTCCGGGGCACGACGACGCGGGTGAGCGTCACGGCGGACGGCCGGCAGGCCGACGGTTTCAGCGTGCGGCCGGTGATCAGCGCGGACGGCAGCTGCGTCGGCTTCCTGGGTTTCGCGGGCATGACCCCGGACTCCCTGAGCGGTGCCGCCGAGCTGCGCAAGCCGCAGGCCCGCGTCTTCTACGTGCACGACCTGCGCACCGGGCGCACCCGGCTGGCCGCGGCGACGTCCCGGGGCGGCACGGTCGGCATCTCCGGCTCGGCCACGCTGAGCCCGGACGGCCGGTACGCCGTGTTCACCGCGCTCTCGGACGAGGTGGTCCCGGGCGACACCAACGGCAAGGCCGACGTCTTCGTGCGCGACCTGCGCACCGGTTCGGTCCGGCGGGCCAGCGTGGCCTCGGACGGCTCCCAGGCGAACGACGGCTCCTACCAGGGGCTGGCCATGAGCGCGGACGACCGCCGGGTGTTCTTCACCTCCGCCGCGTCCAACCTGGTGCCGGGCGACACCAACGGCGCGTACGACGTGTTCGTCCGCGACCTGGTCGCGGGCACCACCGAACGCGTCAGCACCACGGCGGACGGCGGGCAGGCCACCGGGTACTCGTTCCTGGCGGGCGTCAGCGCGTCGGGCCGGACCGTGCTGTTCGGCTGCGACGCGGACAACCTCGTGCCGGGCGACACCAACAAGGTGCAGGACGTGTTCGTCCGCCGGCTGCGGTGACCGACTGCGGTGACAGGTGACAGACGTGGGGCCGGACCGCTCGGCGGTCCGGCCCCACGTCACACCTGCGGGCGGCGGCGTCAGCGCCGGGCGACGCCCTCCGCGCGGGCGGCGGCCGCGACGGCGGCCGTGACCGCCGGGGCGACCCGCTCGTCGAACGGCGAGGGGATCACGCAGTCCGCGCTGAGCTCGTCCGCGACCACCGCGGCCAGCGCGTCGGCGGCCGCCAGCTTCATGCCCTCGGTGATGCGGGAGGCCCGCACCTGGAGGGCACCGGCGAAGATGCCGGGGAAGGCCAGGACGTTGTTGATCTGGTTCGGGTAGTCGCTGCGACCCGTCGCGACCACGGCCGCGTACTTGTGGGCGACGTCCGGGTGGATCTCCGGGGTCGGGTTGGCCATCGCGAAGATCAGCGCGTTCTCCGCCATCTTGGCCACCGCCGGCTCCGGGACCGTGCCGCCGGAGACACCGATGAACACGTCCGCGCCGTCCAGCGCCGTCTCCAAGGGGCCCGAAAGGCCCGCCTTGTTGGTGAACGAGGCGAGTTCGCGCTTGACGTCCGTCAGGTCCGTACGGTCCGGCGAGACGATGCCCTTGCGGTCGCAGACGGCCACGTCGCCGATGCCCGCGTTCACCAGGATCCGGGCGATCGCCACGCCGGCCGCGCCCGCGCCCGAGATGACCGCGCGCAGGTCACCGAGCGTCCGGCCGGTGAGCTTGGCGGCGTTGCGCAGGGCGGCGAGGGTGACCACCGCGGTGCCGTGCTGGTCGTCGTGGAAGACGGGGATGTCCAGCCGCTCCTGGAGCCGCCGCTCGACCTCGAAGCAGCGCGGAGCGGAGATGTCCTCCAGGTTGACGCCGCCGAAGGAGGGGGCGAGCCGGGCGACGGTCTCGACGATCTCGTCGACCTCCCGGCAGTCGAGCGCGATCGGCACCGCGTCCACGCCGCCGAACTGCTTGAAGAGGATCGCCTTGCCCTCCATCACGGGCAGTGACGCCTCGGGGCCGATGTCCCCGAGCCCGAGCACCGCGCTGCCGTCGGTGACCACGGCCACGACCTGGGACTTCCAGGTGTAGTCGTGCACCAGCTCGGGCTGCTCGGCGATGGCGCTGCACACCTTCGCCACTCCCGGCGTGTACGCCAGGGACAGGTCGTCCTTGTCGCGCACGGGCACCGTCGCCCGAACCGCCATCTTGCCGCCTCGGTGCAGCGCGAAGGCCGGGTCGAAGAACTCGTCCTGAGTCTCCTCGCCCGGGTTGCTGTCACTGCGAGGATTCACGATCTCCGCTGCCACTTCTGTTGACCCCTTTGTCGTCAGTCTTACTGAGGGTAGCCGCCCCCGGATTGTCGGAGCGGGTCGGGTACGCGTCCGCTCCCCGGCGGGTGCGACGTCGCGCGACGGGGGGTTGGTTCGGACGGCCGGGCGCGCCGCACACGCGCCCTGAGCCCCGGGTGAGGGGTGTAACTGGTCTTTCTACCGGAAGAGCGCTGCGGCCGACGAGTGAGTTCCGGCTGAGATACGGCCACGTCCGGGCGCCGTCGCACAGGTGTCGCGGCAGCCTGGTGAAACGGGGATCACCCGTTATCCGATTTTGACATGGTAGGACCCCCGAACGGGGTACTCCGGATGGCAAGATGCGCAGACCGCATGAGGCCACGGCGTACGAAGGCGTACTCCGTGGACCGTATGTGTCACCGTTTGTGCCCCCCGTGCGCCCTCTTCCCCCTTCGGGCGTGACGTGACGAGGCGACCGCAGTACCGCAGTGAACGCAGTGTTTAACAGTCGGCTATCCCCTCACCCGCAGGAGGAACCAGCAATGACCGCAAGCACCACTCATCGCACGGCTGCCGCCAGGAGTCGTTTGGCCGCCGCCGGCGCGATCGCGGTCGCCGGCGCCCTGCTGCTGACCGGATGTGGCGACCAGAGGAACAAGACCGGCAACGAGGCCGGCCAGACGAAGCCGAAGGGCTCCGAGGCCCCTCTCTTCTCCATGCTCCCGAAGAAGATCCAGAGCGCCGGAGTCGTCAAGGTCGGCTCGGACATCGCCTATCCGCCGGTCGAATTCAAGAAGGACGGCAAGGTCGTCGGCCTCGACCCGGATATCGCCGACGCCCTCGGCAAGCAGCTCGGGGTTCGCTTCGAGTTCAACAACGGCACCTTCGACACGCTTCTGACCGGTCTGCGCTCCAAGCGCTACGACATAGCGATGTCCGCCATGACGGACACCAAGGACCGGCAGGAGGGTGTCGACTCCAAGACCCAGAAGAAGGTCGGCGAGGGCGTCGACTTCGTCGACTACTTCACCGCCGGAGTCTCGATCTACACGAAGAAGGGCGACACCAAGGGCATCCAGTCCTGGGACGACCTCTGCGACAAGAAGATCGCGGTCCAGCGCGGCACCGTCTCGGACGACATGGCCAAGGCCGAGTCCGACAAGTGCGAGAAGGCCGACAAGGGCAAGATCAGCATCGAGGCGTTCGACACCGACCTGGAGGCCCAGACCCGCCTGAAGGCGGGCGGCGTGGACGCCGTCTCCAGCGACTTCCCCGTCGCGGCCTACGCGGTGAAGACCTCGGGCGGCGGCAACGACTTCGAGACGGTCGGCGACCAGGTCGAGGCCGCTCCGTACGGAATGGCCGTCGCCAAGGACAACGCCCAGCTGCGGGACGCCATCAAGGCGGCCCTGGAAGCGATCCTCAAGAACGGCGAGTACGAGAAGGTCACTGCTTTCCAATAATCG
>NZ_JBFAPH010000177.1:0-13892 GCF_040675635.1 Streptomyces sp. NPDC049577 | reverse complement strand
CTCCGCTGCACCGGCCACCCCGAGACGAAACCGATCACCCCCAACGCCGGGCACCTCACCATGCGCCCCGACTGTCCCTGCTGCTGCGGCCGGCGGGCGGCGGGGCCCGCCGATCAGCCACGGCCTGAGCCCCGCGAGCCCGCGTCGTGCGACGCGCCTGTCCGGTGTTACGCGGCCAGCCCCAGCGCGGCCATGCGCTTGGTGTGCGCCTCGGTGATCCGGGAGAACATCTTCCCGACCTCGGCCAGGTCGAAGCCGTCGGCCACCCCGCCGACCAGCATGGTCGACAGCGCGTCCCGGTCGGCGACCACGCGCTGCGCCTGGGAGAGCGCCTCGCCCATCAGCCGCCGCGCCCACAGCGCGAGCCGCCCGCCGACGCGCGGGTCCGCCTCGATGGCCGCCCGCACCTTCTCGACCGCGAACGACGCGTGACCGGTGTCGTCCAGCACGGCCAGCACCAGCGCACGGGTGTCGGAGTCCAGCCGGACCGCGACCTCGCGGTAGAAGTCACTGGCGATCGAGTCGCCCACATAGGCCTTGACCAGGCCCTCCAGCCAGTCCGAGGGCGCCGTCTGGCGGTGGAACTCGTCCAGCGCGGCCGCGAAGGGCTCCATCGCGGCGGTCGGCTGGACGTCGATGGCGGCGAGCCGGTCGCGCAGCCGCTGGAAGTGCTGGAACTCCGCGGCGGCCATCTTGGCGAGCTCGGCCTTGTCGTCGAGCGTCGGAGCCAGCTTGGCGTCCTCGGCCAGCCGCTCGAAGGCGGCCAGCTCGCCGTAGGCGAGGGCGCCCAGCAGATCCACGACGGCCGCCCGGTACTGCGGGTCGGCGGAGGCGTGGGCCCAGTCCTGGGCGGCGATTCCGGTGGGCTCTGCGGCGTTCTCGGGGGCGGTGTCGGGCGTGTCCATGGAGCGCACAATAGCCCGCCCCGCCCCGCGAGGAAGGGCCTGGTCAGAGACTCCCTCCGGATCCGGCCGGGCGGTTGTCCGGACACACATGCGCATTTCCGGGGTACAGTGCTAAGAGGCCAGCCGAATATTCGGCGGGCCGCACCCATGCTGTGTCTTCTGGAGGCGCGTCTCCAGAGTGCCAGCGGATGCCCGGTCGGTGGCCCGATCGGCTTCCACAAAACCGACCGCCCTCCGCGCGGCGCGTACGAGTCGTACGCACCTGGAGGGATCCGCTCGCGGCACGTGTGCACGAGCGAAGGCAGTGGTCCCGTGCCATCCGGCCTCCCCGGCCGGCCTGTCACTCGGCACGGTTCGTACGACCGTCGTACGACCCCCTTCGCCGCTTCGCGCCGCGTCTCACAGAAGAGGCAAAACCCTGACTACTCAGGCCACTTTCCGAGACCTGGGGATTCTCCCCGAAACCGCCGAAGCCCTTGAGGCGGTCGGCATCGTCCACCCGTTCCCCATCCAGGAGATGACGCTTCCGGTCGCCCTCTCGGGCTCCGACGTCATCGGCCAGGCCAAGACCGGCACCGGCAAGACGCTCGGCTTCGGTCTGCCGCTGCTGGAGCGCGTCGTCGTCCCCGCCGACGTCGAGGCGGGCCGGGCCAAGCCGGAGCAGCTGACCGACGCCCCGCAGGCGCTCGTCGTCGTCCCCACCCGTGAGCTGTGCCAGCAGGTCACCAACGACCTGCTCACCGCCGGCAAGGTCCGTAACGTCCGGGTCCAGGCGATCTACGGCGGCCGTGCCTACGAGCCGCAGGTCGAGGCCCTCAAGAAGGGCGTCGACGTCGTCGTCGGCACCCCGGGCCGGCTGCTCGACCTGGCCGGGCAGAAGAAGCTGAGCCTCGCGCACGTCAAGGCGCTGGTCCTCGACGAGGCCGACGAGATGCTCGACCTGGGCTTCCTGCCGGACGTCGAGCGCATCATCACGATGCTCCCGGTCAAGCGCCAGACCATGCTCTTCTCGGCCACCATGCCGGGCGCGGTCATCTCGCTCGCCCGCCGCTACATGTCGCAGCCGACGCACATCCGCGCCACCGCGCCGGACGACGAGGGCCAGACCCACGCCAACATCGCGCAGCACGTCTTCCGCGCCCACAACATGGACAAGCCGGAGATGGTCGCCCGCATCCTGCAGGCCGAGGGCCGCAACCGCGCGATGATCTTCTGCCGCACCAAGCGGACGGCCGCCGACATCTCCGAGCAGCTCACCCGCCGCGGCTTCGCCGCTGGCGCGGTCCACGGCGACCTCGGCCAGGGCGCCCGCGAGCAGGCGCTGCGCGCCTTCCGCAACGGCAAGGTCGACGTCCTGGTCTGCACCGACGTCGCCGCGCGCGGCATCGACGTCGACGACGTCACCCACGTCGTCAACTACCAGACCCCCGAGGACGAGAAGACCTACCTGCACCGCATCGGCCGCACCGGCCGCGCGGGCAAGTCGGGCACGGCCGTCACGCTGGTCGACTGGGACGACATCCCGCGCTGGAAGCTCATCAACAAGGCGCTGGAGCTGCCGTTCGACGAGCCGGAGGAGACGTACTCCACGTCCCCTCACCTGTACGAGGCGCTGAGCATCCCGGCCGGCACGAAGGGCATCCTGCCCCGCTCGGAGCGGACCCTCGCCGGTCTCGCGGCCGAGGAGATCGAGGACCTCGGCGAGGTGGGCGGCCGCGGCCGCCGCGGCGCCCGTACCGAGCGCACGGAGCGCGCGGAGCGTCCCGAGCGCACCCGCACGCCGCGCCAGCGCCGCCGGACGCGCTCCGGCGCGCCGGTCGACGAGGCGGGCACGCCTGCCGGCGCGCCTGCCGCTGAGGCCACGGAGACCACGGGCGCACCGGAGACCCCGGCCCGCCCGCGCCGCCGTCGCCGCACGCGCGGCGGCCGGCCGGGCGAGGCCGTGGCCCCGGTGACCCCGGTCGCCGAGACCGCGGTGGTCGAGGCCCCGGTCGTCGAGGCCCCGGTCGTCGAGGCGCCGGTGGCCGAGCCGACTCCGGCGAAGCCGCGCCGTCGCCGCACGCGCCGCGTCCAGGGGGCCGAGGCCCCGGTGACCCCGGTCGCCGAGGCGGCGGTCGTGGAGGCGCCGGCCGTGGAGGCGGTCGAGGTCGTGGAGGCGGCCGAGGCGACCGAGACCGTCGTCGAGAAGCCGAAGCGCACCCGCACCGCCAAGAAGGCCGTCGCCGCCGTGGAGACCGCGGAGGCCGTCGAGGCGACCGAGACGGTCGTCGAGAAGCCCAAGCGCACCCGCACCGCCAAGAAGGCCGCCGAGGCCGTCGCGACGGCAGAGGCCGCCGAGGCGAAGCCCAAGCGCACGCGGACCACCAAGAAGGCCGCTGCCGCCGTGGAGGCCCCGGAGGCCGCCGAGGCGACCGAGACGGTCGTCGAGAAGCCCAAGCGCACCCGCACCGCCAAGAAGGCCGCCGCCGCTGTCGAGGCTGTGGAGACGGCCGAAGCCGTCGAGGCCAAGCCGAAGCGCGCCCGGACCACCAAGAAGGCCGCTGCCGCCGTGGAGACGGCCGAGGCCGCCGAGACGGCCGAGGTGAAGCCGAAGCGCACGCGGACCGCCAAGAAGGCCGTGGCAGTGGTCGACGGCGTCGAGGCCGCCGAGGCGGCGGAGGCGAAGCCGAAGCGCACGCGGACCGCCAAGAAGGCCGTCGCCGTCGTGGAGGCCCCGGAGGGCGCCGAGACGGTCGCCGAGAAGCCGAAGCGCACCCGCACCGCCAAGAAGGCCGCCGAGGCCGCCGAGGCGAAGCCCAAGCGCACGCGGACCACCAAGAAGGCCGTCGCCGTCGTGGAGGCCCCGGAGGGCGCCGAGACGGTCGTCGAGAAGCCCAAGCGCACCCGCACCACCAAGAAGGCGGCTGCCGCGCCCAGCGCGTAAGCGGGACCGCATATGACCGGCGGCCGGTCACCCTCCGGGGTGACCGGCCGCCGTCGTTGCCGGGGCCGTGCGTTACGCGGCGAAGCCGCCGTCCACCGCTATCGACGCCCCCGTCACGTACGCCCCCGCCGGGCCCGCCAGATAGGCGACCGTCTCCGCGACCTCCCCGGCGGTCCCGAACCGTCCCAGCGCGGTGAGCGAGGCCTGTGCGTCCGCCGCCGGGCCGTCCGCCGGGTTCATGTCCGTGTCGATCGGACCGGGGTGGACGAGGTTGGCGGTGATGCCGGCGGGGCCCAGCTCCCGGGCGAGGGACTTGGTGAGACCGGTGAGGGCCGTCTTGCTGGTGGCGTAGAGCGTGGCGCCGGGGAAGGCGACGCGCTCGGCCATGCAGCTGCCGACGGTGATGATGCGGCCGCCCTCGCGGAGGTGGGCGAGCGCCGCCTGGACGGCCAGGAAGGGGGCGCGGATGTTGACGGCGAGGACGCGGTCGACGTCCGCGAGGGCGAGGTCCGCGATCGGCGCCAGGACGCCCGCGCCGGCGTTGTTGACCAGGATGTCGAGACGGCCGTACTCCGCGGCGGCCGCGGCCACCGCGCCGCGCACCGCTTCGGCGTCGGCCGCGTCGGCACGCAGGGCGATCGCGCGGCCGCCGGCCTCCTTCACGCGGGCGACGACGCCGACCGCGAGCTCCTCGTTCTCCCGGTAGGTGAACGCGACGTCCGCGCCCGCCCGTGCGAGCCGCAGGACGATCGCCTCGCCGATGCCACGGCTGCCGCCGGTCACCAGGGCCGCCTTGCCGATGAGTTGCTTGGTTTCTTCGTGGGACATGACCACGATCCTGGCCCGCCGCGGGCCTCGTGTCCGGCGGTCATCGGACGCCGCGTTAGCCTCGTGGCATGAGCAGGCCGCCCATCCTCACCTTGCCCGCGTGCGCCGAGGCGTACCACCTCGTCACCGAGCGCGGGGAGTTCGCCGTGCACGACGCGCGTCCCGCCGGGACGCCGCGCGGCACGGCCCTGCTGGTGCCGGGGTTCACCGGCAGCAAGGAGGACTTCCTGGCGCTCCTGGAGCCACTCGCGACCGCCGGTTACCGGGTCGTCGCCGTGGACGGGAGGGGCCAGCACGAGAGCGCGGGCCCACGCGAGGAGAGCGCTTACGCGCAGCACGAGTTGGCGCGCGACGTGCTCGCGCAGACGGCCGCGCTGGGCGGTGACGTCCATCTGCTCGGGCACTCCCTGGGCGGGCTGATCACGCGTGCGGCGGTGCTGGCCGACGCGGCGCCGTTCCGCTCGCTGACCGTCATGAGCAGCGGGCCGGCCGCGATCTCGCCCTCGCAGCAGGCTCGTACGCGCCTGCTGATCCACGCGCTCGCGGATCTCGGGATGGACATGGAGAGCGTATGGCTGGAGATGCAGCGGCAGGAGGCGGAGAACGCCGCGTCGCTGGACACGCCGCCCGCGCTCGGCGCGTTCCTGCACCGTCGCTGGATGCGGACGCGGCCGGAACAACTCATCGCCGCCGGCCGCCAGTTGATCACCGAACCGGACCGCACGGCCGAGCTGGCGCGGGTGGCGCTGCCCAAGCATGTGATCTCCGGCGAGCTGGACTACGCCTGGCCGGTGCCGGAGATCGACGCGATGGCGGAGAAGCTGTCGGCGCTCCGCACGGTGATCCGGGGCGCGGGCCACTCCCCCAACGCGGAACGCCCGAAGGCGACGGCGGAAGCGCTGGCGGCGTTCTGGAGCACGGTGACGCTGCGCTAGCGGCGCGGGTTACGGCGCCCACGCATGCCGCCGAACCCTCGCCACGGCGGCGGCAAGATCCTCCCGCCCGAGCCGGGGCCCGGCGGCCCGAGGCCCCGCCGCAGCCCGCCCACGCACCGGCCCCAAGGGGCCCGGGGGGCTTGCCCCCGGCTCCTTTCCCGCCGCAACGGCGCTCAGCCCAAGTCGGCCGGCCCGGCGGTGCCGAACCGCCACCAGCGCGAAGCCGCACCCAGGTCCAACCACACACCGGCCCCTGGGGGCCCGGGGGGCTCGGCCCCCCGACGCTTCCCCCGCCGCAACGGCGCCCGGCCCACCACAAGCAGCCCGGCAGCACGAAACCGCCCCCAGGTCCAACCACGCACCGGCCCCTGGGGGCCCGGGGGGCTTGGCCCCCCGGCACTGTCCCCGCCGCAACGGCGCCCGGCCCAACACAACCGGCCCGGCGGTGCCGAACCGCCACCAGCCCTGGCCCCCCGAACCCCACACGCGGCAAGCACGCGGCAAGCGCACGGCAAGCGCTCAGCAACCCGTCCGTTCCGTCACCGTGAAGATGCCGCCCTCCGGGTCCCGCAGGGCGGCCTCGCGTTCGTTCTCCAGGGAGCCCACCGGGGCCTCGACCGCTCCGCCGGCCGCCAGGGCCGCCTCGACGGCCTTGTCGACGTCGTCGACCCGGAAGTAGACGTGCCAGCGGGGCCGGATGCGGGGGTCCGGCGCGGCCTCGATCGCGCCGCCGCGCAGGCAGGCGACCGTGGAGTCGCCGGCGCGGACCATCACGGCCTCGTCCTCGTAGCGGACCTCGCAGATGTCCGAGCGCTTGTCCCAGTCGAAGATCTCGCCGTAGAAGACGGCGGAGGCGAACGCGTCGCGGGTGCGCAGCTCCAGCCAGGCGGGCGCCGCACCGCTGCCGATCCGCCAGCCGCGCATGACCTCGCCCTCCCAGAAGCCGAAGACCGCGCCCGCCGGGTCCGCGGCCAGGACGACGCGGCCGTGGCCGAGGGCCACCGGCCCGACCGCGACCGTGCCGCCCCGCTCGCGGATCCGCGACGCGACGAGATTGGCGTCGTCGACGGCGAAGTAGCAGGTCCAGGAGACGGCGACACCGAAGCTGCGCGCGACGTCCCCGAGGCCCGCCACCGGTCTGCCGTCGGCGAGGGCCACCGAGAAGTCCTCGCCCAGCGAGCCGGGGCGGAAGGTCCACCCCAGCACCGCGCCGTAGAACCTCTGCGCCTCGGGGAGGTCACCGGTCAGCAGGCTCACCCAGCAGGGCGTGCCGGGCCCCGCGCGGTCCAACGCCGACATGGCCGCTCGCCTCGATTCTCTTTCCGAGCTCTTCCGATCTGGTCCACGGGTCACCTGCCAGGGTTCCACTCGCGTGGCGGCGGCGCATTCCGGCACGCGCGCAAGGCGCCGGTTTCGTATCAGTCGGGTCGGTTCGGCCGGGTCGGTCAGTACTGGGTGCGCAGGTGGTCCCAGAAGCCGTCCCGCAGGGCGCGGCGCAGATCGGCGTGGCCGCGCAGCGACAGGCCCAGCAGCGCCTCGGCCTCCACCAGCAGTTCCTGGTCGACGCCGCCCGGCAGGTACGGGTGGCCCGGCAGCAGCTCGGCGAGCGAGTCGCGGCCGCGCGAGCCCAGCCACTGGGCGGCGACCTGGGCGCCGACGAACCGCACGTCGTCCCGGGAGGGTGCGGGGCCGTGGTGGATGACCTCGCCGAAGGAGGACTCGTAGGCGGCGCGCCGGGTGACGTACGGCTTGCAGAACTCCAGGTCGAAGGTGCGCTGGCTGTCGACCTCCCACAGCAGCGGCTCGGCCTGGTTGCGGCCGCCGCCGGCCTCGATGCCCCACAGGTGCACCCGGGCGCCGTAGCCCTGGGCGGCCTCGACGGCCGAGACGAGGTCCTCGTCGCCGCCGATGAGGACGGCGTCGCTGATGGCCCGGTGCCGGGCGAGGGACTCCAGGTCGCTGCGGATCAGGGAGTCGACGCCCTTCTGCTGGTTGTGGGCGTTGAGGTTGCCGAGCCGGACCTTGACGTCGGGGAGCTCCGCGATGCTCTGCTGCTCGGTGGTGTGGATACGGCGGCGGGCGCCGTCGTACCAGTAGACGCGGAGCAGCCGGCTGTCGGGGAAGATCATGCGGGCCTTGTCGATGAAGGCCTCGATGATCCCCTCGGCGTCGAGCTCGAAGGCGCGGCGGTCCTCGGTGCCGGTGACGAGCCGGCCGGCGGCGGCGTAGACGTAGCCGGCGTCCACGAAGACCGCGTGGGTGGAGGGTGTCGTGGCCACCTCGGCGAGGACCCGGGTCAGCAGCTCGTTGGTGCGCTCGATGCCGGCGGCGATCGCGGCGAGGTCCACGGGCCCGGGGTGTTTCGAGTCAGTCATGGGTGTCAGGTCTCACACTTCGGGACTACTGGTCAGTAATTAGTCATGTTAAAAATTTCCTTAGCGTAGGGAATGTTTGCAGGCACCACCTCGTTGGACACATATGGAACGCGCCGCACCATCGTCGCTGCGCGCGTCACGTTCATCAGTTCTCCTTCAGGAGGATCAGACGAAGGGAGAAGCCGTGCGCTTCGAGATCATGCGCCTGGACGACGTCGACGGCACCGCCGTCGACAGCACCGTCGTGGACGCCGCCTCCGTCAACCGGATCGTGCAGCAGGCCGCTTCGACGGGCCAGCGCATCTATATCCGCCCGGCCGGCACCGCGGCCCGGTAACGCGTTCGTACGCCTCATGCGGAACACCCCCGTACGGGACCGTACGGGGGTGTTGTGTGTTTGAGGCGGAGCCGCGCCGGGTCTTGACCCGGTCCTTGAAAAGCCGCGCGACATACGGCGCGAAGTGCCGCGCGCGGCAGGGGTTTTGGGGGACCGGTGAGCCCTCAGTGGCTCGCGATGACCTGCGTGACGCCGTTGATGATCTGCTGCACAGCCAGCGCCGACAGCATCATGCCGGCCAGTCGCGTCACCAGGACCACGCCGCCGTCCTTGATGACACGGATGATCAGCAGCGAGTTCCGCATCACCAGCCACAGCACGACGTGGATCGCGGCGATCGCCGCCCACACCGACACCTGCGCGGCGAAGCCGTCCGCGTGCTGGACGGCCAGGATCACCGAGACGATCGCACCGGGGCCGGCGAGCAGCGGCATGCCCAGCGGGACCAGCGCGACGTTCACGTCCTTGGTCTGCGTCGGCTCCTCGGACTTGCCGGTGAGCAGGTCCAGGGCGATCAGGAGCAGCAGCAGCCCGCCCGCGATCATCAGGGCGGGCGTGGTGATGTGCAGGTAGTCCAGGATCTGCTGGCCGCAGATGCCGAAGACGGTGATCACACCGAAGGCGGTGGCGGCCGCCTGCCAGGCCATGCGCCGCTGGACCTTGGCGGCGCGGCCCGCGGTGAGGGCGAGGAAGATCGGCGTGATGCCGGGCGGGTCCATGATCACGAAAAGCGTGAGAAAGAGGGATCCGAAGACGGCGATATCGAACACAGTGAGGGCCTTGCGGTGGGGATGTACGGGTGTACGGGCGTACAGGCGCGATCGCCCCGGTACGCGGGCGGATTCGGGGGTGCGGACGGCAGGGAGGAAGGGGTGGTGGGACGGACCGGAACGGCCGGGCGTGCCGGTGCGGGACCGGTGTGCCGGGCAGCCCGGGGTGGGCCGCCCGCGGGACGGCTCTGCCGGTGCGGCGGTCAGCCGCCGGCGCCCGGGACGGGGAACGCGCCCGTCGCGCGGCGCGTGATCTCGCCGTAGATCTCGGGGTCGGTCGTGTACTCGCCGAGCCGACAGGTCTTGCGGCTGCCGTGGTAGTCGCTGGAGCCGGTGGGCAGCAGGTTCAGGTCTGCGGCGAGGCCGCGCAGCCGGGCGCGGGTGGCCGCGTCGTGGTCCATGTGGTCCACCTCGACGCCGTCCAGACCGGCCGAGGCCAGCTCGGCTATCGCGCCCTCGGAGACACAGGCGCCGCGCTTGAGGGCGAGCGGGTGCGCGAGGACGGTGACCCCGCCGGCCGCCTTGACCAGGCGGATGGCGTCGAAGGGGTCCAGTTCGTGCTTCGCGACGTAGGCGCGGCCGTCCCCGGCGAGCCACTCGGAGGTGAAGGCGTCGGAGACGGTCCCGATCACTCCGAGCTCGACCATGGCCGTCGCCAGGTGCGGCCGTCCGACAGCGCCGTCCCCGGCGATCTCCGCGACGCGCTCCCAGCTCACCGGCACGCCGAGCTCGTTGAGCTTGCGGACCATGGCCCGGGCGCGCGGGACGCGGTCGTCGCGGAGGAGGTCCAGCTCGCGGGCGAGCTCGGGCTCCCGGGGGTCGAAGAGGTAGGCCAGCATGTGGACGCTGAGGCCGGGCGCGCCGACGGCGGTGCCGTCGAAGCGGCAGGAGATCTCGGCGCCGGTGACGAGGGTGAGCCCGGCGGGCAGGGCCGCGAGGGCCTCCGCGTGGCCGCCGGTCCCGTCGTGGTCGGTCAGCGCGACGACGTCCAGCCCGGCGGCGGCCGCGTTGCGGACCAGCTCGGCGGGGGTGTCCGTACCGTCCGAGGCCGTGGAGTGGGTGTGCAGGTCGATGCGCACGGCACGGCTCCCAACGGCGGACGAGGACGGACAGGACCGGTTCAGGATAACCGCCGTTCGAACGCGGCCGGGTCCGCGCGGCCGTCAGGGCGAGAGGATGCGCGGCGAGAGCGCGCCGCAGGGCAGCAGATCCACTTCGGCGCCGGCGTCGCGCAGATCGGTCAGCACCAGCTCGTCGTACATCAGCAGCCCGGACCGCTCGGGCCAGACGACCGCCCACAGCCACAGGCCGCGGGCCTCGCCCGCGAAGACGGCCCGGTCGTCGGGGGTGCCCTCGACGTGCCAGAGGGGGGTGGGCCGGCCGGCCGCGTGGACCTTGGCGTGCGGCGGGCGGTCGACGCGCATGTGCGGGCCCGGGTCGGGGCCGTCGATGCCGGCGTAACGCGCGCCGAGGCCGACGCCGAGCTCCTCGGCGATGAGCAGCAGCTCCCCCGGCCCGCCGAGCGGGCTCGGGCCCGAGCAGGCGACGGCGGTGGCGCGGCCGCCGCTGCGGTCGTCACCCGCGCAGACCACTCCGGTGAAGAGCCAGCCCACGGGCAGGGGCCAGGGCATCCAGACCGGGACCCGGGCCCGCTTCACCACGACCGCGAGCGCCTCGACGCTCGGTGGGACGACCGGCTGCAGGGGGTGCACCGTGCCGTGCACGGCACACTGCCAGGAGTCGGCGAAGAGACCGGGCGCGCGCACCCGGCCACCGCACTTCGGGCAACTGGGTTCGCCCCTCATAGCCTCCAACGGTCCTACCGGGCCGCCGTCGCGTCAAGGATGATCACCCGTCCGGACGTCGCGCCGGGCCGCACGGCGCGCCCGTCACCCCAGGGGTACGCCGGCGCGCAGGGGATCGCGCAGGTCCGTACCGTGCCGCAGCCAGCGCTCCTGGAGCGCGGCCGCCCCCTGCACGCGCTTCCACGCCGCCTCGTTCGGCGTCATCGGCAGCAGGGGGAGGAAGCGGACGGGGTCCATGGGGGCGTCCAGCTCCAGGTCCTCGACGAGCCCGCCGGGCTCCGCGACGAGCACGGAGGTGAAGGGGGCACCCGGCCACAGCGGCTCGCCGGTGTCCAGCGACGCCCCGGGCGCCACGACGACGCCCTCGACCTGGGGCGAGGCGGCGAGCACGGCCAGCGGGCGGAGCACCTTGTCCGTGTCGGCGCGGCCCCGGCGGACGGTGAGGATCAGCTCGGCGCGCGGACCACGGACGGGGTCGGCGAGCGGGGAGGTGGGATCGGCCATCGGCTGGGCGGACATGCCGAGGGTGGCGTACCGCACGACGCCGGCGTCGTCCCGCCCCTCCTCGCCGTCCGTGCCGTCCGTGCCGTCCGTGCCGTCCGTGCCGTCCGTGCCGGTGAAGCGCAGGACCTCGATCCGGTCCGTACCCAGGAAGGTCACCGCGGCGCGCGCGTCCGGCTCGCCGAGGGCCGAACGCAGCCGGGCCTCGACCAATGCGAGAACGTCTGACATGCGGCGAGCATAGAACGCGTATCGAACGGGCAAAGCCGGGTCTTGACGTCCCGAACGACTGCTAGCCTGGGTTGGCCTTGACCTCTGGTCAGGGATTGACGTTCGTCCCTCAGCGGGGACCGGCCGGAGGAGGTGGGGCTGCGGTGGATCCGAGTCGACCGTGCAGTACCGACAGTTCTCCCGTCCTCTCGCTCCGGACGCACACGCGCAGCCGGCTTCGCTGACCCGAGGCCCTGCCTGAACGGGCCCCGCCCCCGGCGGTGTCCCCGGAGTCTCCTCGCGCCCGCGGCGTGGGACGGAAGAGCGCCTTCATCCCGCTTTGTTCCGTGTCCCTGCGAAGTTCTCGCGCACTGCCGCCAGCTACCCGCACACCACACGAAGCGCCGCCCGATTCACGGACGTCAGCCGCACGCCGGCCCTCACCGGCCGGCCCCCACGTCTGCGATTCCGGCTGCGTTGCGCCCGTGCCCGTCGCCGGCGGCCGGCCCGTGAAGGAGCCAGCCATGTCGATGATCCGTGACCTCCGCGCAGTCGTCCGTCCCGCGCTGCGCCGTGCCCACGGCACCCCGTTCGATTACGACGCCTCCCGCGACCGCTGCGCCGGCGGCGGCGCCAGCGCCATCGTCGACTGCGCGGTCTACCGCGACGGCCGCCGCGCCAGCGACCACGTCTCCCCCGCCGAGGCCATGCGCCGGGTGCGTGCCGAGGGCGGCTTCGCCTGGATCGGTCTGCACGAGCCCACCGAGCAGGAGTTCGCCGGCATAGCCAAGGAGTTCGGGCTGCACCCGCTGGCCGTGGAGGACGCGGTCCACGCCCACCAGCGGCCGAAGCTGGAGCGCTACGACGACACGGTCTTCACCGTCTTCAAGACCATCCACTACGTCGAGCACGCCGAACTCACCGCCACCAGCGAGGTGGTGGAGACCGGCGAGGTGATGTGCTTCACCGGCCAGGACTTCATCATCACCGTCCGGCACGGCGGCCAGGGCTCCCTGCGCGCCCTGCGCCACCGCCTCCAGGAGGACGCGCAGCTGCTCGGCAAGGGCCCCTCGGCCGTCCTGCACGCCATCGCCGACCAGGTCGTCGACGGCTACATAGCGGTGGCCGACGCCGTGCAGGACGACATCGACGAGGTGGAGATCGACGTCTTCTCCGAGCCCAGCAAGGGCAGCCGGCGCGGCGGCGACGCCGGCCGCATCTACCAGCTCAAGCGCGAGGTCCTGGAGTTCAAGCGCGCGGTCACCCCGCTCATGCGCCCCATGCAGCTGCTGAGCGAGCGGCCGATGCGGCTGGTCGACCCGGACATCCAGAAGTACTTCCGCGACGTCGCCGACCACCTCGCCCGCGTGCACGAGCAGGTCGTCTCCTTCGACGACCTCCTCAACTCCATCCTCCAGGCCAACCTCGCCCAGGCGTCCGTCGCGCAGAACGAGGACATGCGCAAGATCACCTCCTGGGCGGCGATCTGCGCCGTGCCGACGATGATCGCGGGCATCTACGGCATGAACTTCGACCACATGCCGGAGCTGCACTGGAAGTACGGCTATCCGGCAGTCATGGTGCTGACGGTGGCCATCTGTGTGGGCATCCACCGCGGCTTCAAGAGGAACGGGTGGCTGTAGCCGCGGGCGGCCGGGGGTCCGGGGGTTGCCCCCGGGAAGGCACAGTAAGAGGAACGGGTGGCTGTAGCCGCGGGCGGCGGCCGGGGGTCCGGGGGCCGGGGGTTGCGCCCCGGGAAGGCACAGTAAGAGGAACGGGTGGCTGTAGCCGCGGGCGGCCGGCAGGCGCGCGTTAGGACTGCCGTCTGCGGTCGCCCAGGATGACCAGGGCCAGGCCCGCAAGGATCACGGCGAGTGCCGGGCAGGCCGCCAGCGACGGCCGCTGTCCCAGCCACAGCGCCGCGATCAGCGCGGCGCACGGCGTCTCCAGCAGGATCGCCGTCGAGGTCACCGACGGCCCGAGCCCCTTCACGACACGGTTGAAGATCGTGTGTCCCAGCAGCTGGGCCGTCAGCGTCAGCGCGGCCAGCTTCAGCCATGTCTCACCGCTGTAGCCGGCCAGCGGAGTGCCGCTGACCAGGCAGACGGCGAGCAGCAGCACGGTCGTCGTCGCGTAGCACAGGTACGTGTACGCGACCGTGCCCACCGTGCGCCGCACGGCCGCGCCCAGCAGCACGTATCCCGCGGCCGCCACGCCGCCCGCGAGGGCGAGGCCGTCGCCGGCGAGGGCGCGCGGGGACGTCGACAGGTCGACGCCCGTCAGGATGAGCACCCCGAGGAACG
>NZ_JBFAPH010000176.1:0-13966 GCF_040675635.1 Streptomyces sp. NPDC049577 | reverse complement strand
GCGGACGTGCTCGCGGGTGGGTGTCTCGTCGGCCTTCATGGTCAGTGACCGCTGCCCTTCCGGAAGATGCGGGCCGTCTCCGCGACGCGCCGGCCGAGGTGGACGGCGGTCTCGGTGTCCGACTTGGTGACCGCCTCCGCGCCCTGGTCGGCGTTGGCCTGGGCGCCGACGCCCAGGTGGATGCCGAGCCGGTTGAGGTCGTTCTCCGAGCCGGTGGAGGTGTTCCAGCCGGGCAGCAGGTCGAGGTTGACCCAGTGCATGCCGTGCTGGGCCGCGAGGACGGTGAGGTACTGCAGGGTGCTGAGCTTGTCGCCGTTCTTCGCGCCGGAGACGGTGAAGCCGGCGGCGAGCTTGTCGCGCCAGGCCCGCTCGGCCCAGCGCTTGGAGGTGGCCTCGGCGAACGTGTGGAACGCGGCCGAGGCGCCGCCCATGTAGGTGGGGGTGCCGAAGACGATGGCGTCGGCCGCGTCGAGTTCGCCCCACTGCTCGTCGGTGATGGTGTCCACCGCGATCAGCGCGGTGTCCGCACCCGCCTCGGCGGCGCCGCGGCGGACGCCCTCCGCGAGTACGACGTTGTGCCCGTAGCCCGAGTGGTAGGCGACGGCGACCAGTGGGGCGGTACTCATCGTGCTCTCTCCTGTTCGTCTTCGAACGGTTCAGGCCCGCGGGCGGGGGTTGAGCCAGAAGGCCAGCTCGGTCTCCAGCCGGTCCAGGTCGCGCTCGTGGCCGTGGGCGGCGATGTGGCCGTCGGGGCGCACGAGGTAGAAGCCCGGGCGCCGGCAGCCGGTGGCGGGCGCCGCGTCGGCGCGGCGCATCCGCAGCACGCGCACCCGGGGCCGCTGCCCGGCGATGTGCTCGATCTCCTCCAGCCAGGCCCCGTCGCCGGCCGGCGGGAGCACGGCCAGGGTCCACTGCGAGGGGTCGGCGGCGGGGCCCGAGATGCCGTACGAGACGGCGAGCCGCCGCGGGAAGACCGCCCCGACCTTCAGCCCGCCCGGAAGCCTGCGCTGCACGGCGCAGCCCGAGAAGCGCGAGGGTTCCTGTGTCTCGCGCACCGGGGTGTAGGCGAGGCGGCGGCCGGCCATGACGGGGGCGTAGAAGCGGGAGACGGCGCCGGTCCGGTCGAGCAGGCGGAAGGCCGTGTCCCGGGCGAGCACCCGTGCCTTGCCGCCGGCCATCCAGGCACGGGTCTGCACGTCGGTGTCGCGGACGATGCGCCGGGTGGCCTCGGCGCGCTCCTGGCCGTAGTCGAGCAGGATCGAGCTCGGGGACTCCCCGCGGATCACCGAGGCCAGCTTCCAGCTGAGGTTGTGGGCGTCCTGGAGGCCGTTGTTCATGCCCTGGCCGCCGGCCGGGCTGTGCACGTGGGCGGCGTCGCCCATGAGGAAGACGCGGCCGCGCTGGAAGTCGGTGGCGTGCCGGGCGTGGACCCGGAAGACCGTCTCCCAGACCGGCTCGGTGATGCGCACGCCGCGCGGGCCGCGCTCGTCGAGGAGCGCCTGCATCATCGAGGCGCTGACCTCCTGGCCGTTGCTGGGCATGACGGACAGGATGCGGAAGACGTCGTCCGGCATCGGCACGATGACGAGGGTGCCGGTGGGCGCCTGGTAGTAGAGGATCTCGTCGGGCGGCAGATAGCCCTCGACATGGGCGTCGACGAGCGCGAAGGCCATCTCGTAGGTGGAGCCCTCGAAGCCGATGCCGAGTTGTCCGCGCACCGCGCTGCCGGCGCCGTCGGCGCCGATGAGGAACGGGGTGCGGACCCGCTCGACGACGCCGTCGGCGTACTCCAGGATGGCGGTGACGCCGTCGGTGGAGTCGATGCGGCCGGAGTAGTCGACGTCGTCGACGGCCAGCAGCCGCACGCCCCGTTCGACCTTGCCGCCGAGGGCGTGCAGCCGCTCGGTCAGCAGCCGCTCCGTCTCGTACTGGGGCAGGTTGACGGGCGTCAGGTCGGCGGGGATGGCGAAGGAGGCCAGCGGCCGCCGGTTGGAGAAGTAGCTGAAGCCCTTGACGGGCACGGAGGCCGCGCGGAGGCCCTCGCCGACGCCGATGTCCTCCAGGATGTCCTGGGCCCGGGGCCACAGGGACAGCGCCTTGGGGACGTTCAACGGCTCGGCGGCCTTGTCGACGATGCGCACGCGGACACCGCGCCGCAGCAGTTCGCAGGCGGCCATCAGACCGGTGGGGCCGCCACCGATGATCAGTACGTCGTAGTCGGCGGGCGTCGCGCCCCGGCCCGGTGCCGCCGTCTTCGGCGTGTTCGCAGGTATCGCCACGTCGTTGCTCACCCCGTCGTTCTCGTTCGGTCCGTTCTCGGGTGCGGTGTCGCTCATGACGTCTGCTCGGTCTTCCCGGCCTTCTCGGCCTTCTCGGCCTTCTCGCGCAGGCGGCGGGCGAGCTCGATGCGCTGCACCTTCATGGTGGCCGTGCGCGGCAGCTCGGACAGCGACATCTGCACGGGCTCGGCCAGCTGCGGGTAGTCCTTGACCGCGCGGGCCCAGCGCTCGCGGTCCAGCGGCTTGTCGTCGCGGGTGCACACGACGGGCAGCGGCTCCTTGTTCGGCCCGGGCACCAGCACGATCTCGATGAGCTCCTCCAGGCGGCCCATCACCACGTCCTCGACCTCGAGGGTGGAGTCGATGCCCTCGATGACGTCGACCTCACGGTCGAGCAGGTGGAGGCAGCCGAACTTGGTGCGGTAGCCGACGTCACCGGTGCGCCACCACTTGCCGTTGACCTCCTTCTCATAGCGCTCGTGCTCCGCGAAGTAGGTGACGGCGCGTCCGTCGGTCTGCACCTCGATGAGGCCCGGGTTGGCCTTGGAGGGGCGCTTGCCGTTGCGGCTGACGAGCCGGAAGTGGGTCATGCCGGGGATGGCGAAGCCCAGGCAGCGGCCGTCGGCCTTGTGCACGTTGCTCGGCGTGTACCAGCGGCCGGCCAGCGGGCCGCACTCGCTCTGCCCGTAGAACTGGAAGAACAGGGGCGCGTTGCGGCGGGAGGCCTGGAGCAGCTTGCGCATGGTCGGCGGGTGGATGGCGTCGAAGGTGGAGCTGAAGTACTTCACGTTCGACAGGGGCTTGCGCGCGTCGTCGACCAGGTCCTCCCACTCCATGTAGGAGTTGGGGTGGGTCTCGATGAAGCCGGGCCGGGTGCGGGCAAAGACCTCGGCGACCTTGGCGGGCTCGGAGTCGTTGAGGATGACGATGGGCATGCCCTTGGGCAGCATGACGGCGAGCGCCAGGAACAGCCGCGAGTGGACGTAGGAGAGGTGGGCGGCGTACGTCTCGCGGGTGCGGATCAGGGACGCGAGCTTCTCCTGCGGGCGGAAGCGGCCGCGCAGGCTGGCGGCGGTGTGCACGACGAGCTTGGGCAGGCCGGTGGTGCCGGAGGTGTGGGTCATCACCGCCGGGTGGTCCTTGTGCAGCAGGACGGCCTCGCGGCGGGGGGCGCCGGCGAGGTCGGCCAGGGCGACGGCGCCGGGGCGGGCCGGGCCGGTGGTGATGACCTTCGCGGCGGCCTCGTCCAGCGGCATGTCGGCCAGCGAGCCGCTGAGCTTGCCCTCGTCGGTGAGCAGGTGCGGCTTGTGCAGCCGCTTGAGCAGGGCGGTGACGGTGTCGCCGTCGAGCGCCGGGGAGAGCAGCACGGGCACGGCGCCGATGCGGGCGGCGGCGCAGGCGAGGACGTAGATGTCGAAGTTGGACGCCTTGTGCACGGCGATGTGCTCGCTCGGGCGCACGCCCGCGGCCCACAGCCGGGCGGACATGTCGTCGACGTGCTCGGCGAGTTCGAGGTAGGTGAGCTGGCGGCCGGCGTCCGGCAGGACGTCCATGTCGTGGTCGAGCGTGATCAGCGAGTTGGGGTGCTCGGCGGCGGCCCGCTCGGGGATGACGCCCAGGTAGAGGCCCTCACGGGGAGCCGGTATGTGCAGCGGGGGGAAGGCGGGGAACGACGCGAGGGACGTGACAAGAGACATGGGCTTAGAGCTCCTCAGCATGAGCCGATGAAAGAACGATCGGGAGCGGCGGGATCAGCCGCGGTGGGCGTCGCGGAAGGAGACGACGCGCTGCTGGAGCAGCAGCGCCTCCTCGCCGGTGAGGGTCACTCCGAACGTGCCGCGCAGCACGTGGATCACCTCGTCGGGGGCGAGCTCGGTGCGCAGGGTGCGGCCGTCGGCGTAGGTGGCCACCAGCTCCTGGTTCTTGAGCGTGTGCCGCACCTGCTCGTCACCGCGCTGGGCGACCACCTTGCCGACGAAGGTCGAGCGCGGGTGGTGGGCGGTGTAGAAGTGGGCGGTCTCGAAGTCGCAGGGGTAGTGGCGCTCCAGGCGCATGGAGTAGACGTCGAACCAGCCGTCGGGGTGCAGGGAGCGCAGCACCCACTCGGCGGAGTCGCCCCCACCCGTCCCGCCCTCGTCGGTCTCGGCCTCCAGCCGCCAGGAGAAGTCGCCGACGGTCAGCTCGGCGCCGGCGGTGAAGGGGATCGGCTCGATCAGGCCCTCGTCGCCGAAGCCGACGTCGCACAGGTACTCCCGGCCCTCCGCCTCGACCACGAGGGCCGCGTGCGAGCGGTAGCGGATCTTGGCGCGGCCGCGCCGCACCCGGGCGAGGTGCCGCGTCAGGGTGAAGCCGAGGCGCTCCAGGACGGCGGCGAAGAGCAGGTTCTGCTCGAAGCAGTAGCCGCCGCGCCCGGCGCCGACGAGCTTGCGCTGGAGGCCGTCGACGTCGAGGGGCATCTCGCGGCCGAGCGCCACGTCGAGGTTCTCGAAGCAGATGGTGGACATGTGCGCGCGGTGCAGCAGGCGCAGCGTCCGGGCAGTGGCGGTCCGCGGGCCGTCGTAGCCGATCCGGTCGAAGTAGGCGGCCAGGTCGACGGCCTCGATGCCCCAGTCGGTGCCCTCGGCGCCCGGGGCGCCCTCCGCCGGTCGCGGTACCGCCGACAACGTCACGTTACCCATTGCTGGTTTACCTCTCCTTGAGTTGCCCGGTGCGGCCGGGGTCAGTCGGTCTGCGGCACGGGGTTGGGCATGGTGCCCGCCGTGCGGTTCGCCGCGGGCGGTGCGGGCGGGGGCGTGAGCGGCGTGTCGTCGCGGTCCGGGCGGCCGGCGGTGGAGCCGGCGGTGGGGCCGGTGGACTCGGCGGCCCGGCGGGCGGCCCGGCCGGCGAAGGCGACGAGGCCGATGCCGATGACGAAGACGGCCGCCAGCAGCAGCGCGAGGCCCGAGAGCTTGCCGAGGGCGAGCGGCACCTGGGCGCCCAGGCCCGAGCCGAGGTTGAGCACGAAGCCGTAGATGGCGATGCCGGTGGCGCGCGCCGCGGTGCCCGTGCCGTCGCCGATGCCCTGCACGATGGCCGGGCCGACGGTGGTGATGCCGATGACGAAGACGAAGAGCGTGACGCCGAGGCCGACGACGGAGCCGGTGGTCAGGGCCACGCCGATCATGCCGGCGGCCGAGACGGCGAGGGCGCCGATGAGCCGGCGCAGCGCCGGGATCCGGCCCAGCATCGGCGAGATGAGCACGGCCAGGACCATGGCGGGCAGGGCGCTGGCCCGCAGCGCCAGCATCGTGCCGTGGTCGTCGACGACCGCGGAGGGTCCGTAGAGCTGGACGCCGGTGTAGATCGCGGTCAGTCCGCCGACGACGGTGAGGGTGATCGTGTACAGCGGCCAGAGCCGGGCGGAGCGGTGGATGCCCGGGCCGGTGGGGGCGGGAGCCGCGCCGGTCGCGGCGCCCTCCGGGACGCGGACGATGCCGGGCAGCATGACCTTCCAGGTGGCGGCGGCCGCGAGGGCCAGCAGCGGGGCGCTGATGAGGAAGACGGCGCGCCAGCCGAGCGCGGAGTCGAAGAGCTGGGCCTCGACCTGGCCGATGACCACGGAGGCGCCGCTGGCGCAGTTGACGGTGGTCAGGGCCAGCGGCAGCCGGCGGGGGTCGACGCGCTCGGCGAGGTAGGCGTACGACATCGGGACGAACGAGCCGGCCAGGGCGCCCTGCAGGGCTCGCAGCGCGGCGCCGGAGGGGAGGTTTCCGGCCAGTGGCACGAGTGCGGTGGCGACGGCCATGCCGGCGATGCTGACGACCATGACGGCGCGGCGGCCGTAGCGGTTCGACAGCGGCCCGCTGACGAGCGATCCGCAGGCGTAGGCCACGGCGAACGCCGTGGTCGACCAGGCCGCGGTGGCCTCGGAGACGCCCCAGGCGGAGCCCAGCCGCGACATCAGTGGAATGGTCACGAACGTCTGGCCGACGACCAGGACGGCCACCACGGCCATGACCGTGACGGTGGCGCCGAATGGCGCCTGTTCGACGCGCCTTTTCGTGCTGACCTTCATGCGTCCACCGCTCCTTCGACGTCCGAACAGTGCTGCACATCCTCGGGGCGCGCGGAAGGGGTCGCCAACGGCGTTCGGGGCAGTGCGTCAGGTCGGCCCGGCATCGTCGAATCCCGGGGTTTCGGGGGTGTACCGGGGTCCATCGTGCGAGCCGGGCGAACCTGACAAAGGCCCGGGGTGAATCGCCGGTCGCACTTGCCGCCGGACTTACGCTCTGGCTACCGGATCTCCGAAACGTTGGGACAGGCGTATGCGGGTGATACCAAGTCAGTCGGTGGCACCGGACCGGCGGAGAGTTCGCTTCAACGTCCTCGGCTCCCTGGAATGCTGGCAGGACGACCAACGGGTACGGCTGGGCGGGCGCTTGCAGGAGCGCGTGCTGGTCACCCTGTTGCTGGAGGCGAACCGGGTCGTGCCGGTGGACCGCATCATCGCGGCCGCGTGGGACGCCGGTCCTCCGGCGACCGCGGTCCATCAAGTACGCAAGAGCATCGCGGACCTCCGCCGGCGGCTGCCCGGGGGGCCCGAGCTGATCCAGACCGACGGCCCCGGCTACCGGGTGGTGCTCGGCGAGGAGCAGCTGGACCTGTTGTGCTTCCAGCGTCATCTGCGCCTGGCACGCGAGGAGTTGGGCGGTGACCGGACGGCGGCCGCCGTGCGCGAGCTGCGCTCGGCGCTGGCGCTGTGGCGCGGCCGGCTGCTGGCCTGCGACGGCACGGACGTGCTGGAGGCCGCCGCGGCGGCGCTGGAGGAGCGGCGCCTGATGGCGACCGAGCAGCTGTGCGCGCTGCGGCTGGACCTCGGCGATGTGAGCGACCTCGTGGGCGATCTGCGGGAGCTCGTCGCCGCGCATCCGCTGCGCGAGACGCTGCGCGGCCAGCTCATGCGGGCGCTCTATCTTTCCGGGCGCCAGGCGGAAGCACTCACGGAATACGCGCGCGTGCGCGCGTATTTGTCCGAGGAACTCGGCGTGGATCCGAGCCGGGAACTCACGCGCATGCACGCCGACATTCTGTGCCAGAAGGTGGCCGTTTCCGGCTAGGCACGGGAGCCGGTACCCGGCCGGTATCGGAACGGTATCGGGACCGGCGATTCTTTGAATGTCGCACCGGACGGGGCCCGGGAAATCCCGGGAAAGCCGGTGCGAAGACTGAAAGGGGGAACCGGCATGATCAAGCTGGTGCTGATTTCGGGAAGTCTGCGCCGTGGCTCGCTGAATTCGGCGGCGCTACGGGCGGTACGCCGAATCATCGAGGACATGCCGGTGGACGTCGAGGTGGTCTCCCTGCCGATCGGGCGGATCCCGTTCTACGACGGGGACGTCGAGGAGGCCGGGATGACGGCGGCGGTGGAGGCGGCGCGAGCCCTGGTCGCGGACGCCGACGCACTGGTCATCAGTACGCCGTCGTACAACGGCGCGGTCTCCGGAGTGCTGAAGAACGCGCTGGACTGGCTGTCCCGTCCGTACGGCGCGAGTCCGCTGACGGACAAGGCGGTCGCGGTGCTGAGCGCCTCCCCGGGCGGCCGCGGCGCGGTCGACGCCCAGCCGGCGCTGCTGACGGTGCTGCGGACCTGCGGGGCCTTCGTGGTCGAGCATCCGCCCGTCGCGATCGGCCAGGCGGACCAACGCCTCGACCGGCACGGCGAGATGACCGATCCGGAGATCCTCGACGCCCTGCGCGGGCTGGTGGGCGCCACCCTCACGGCGGCGACCCGGCCGGCGCGCGGCGGCGGCCGGAGGTCCCCGCTCTCGGAGCGGCTGCGCACCGTGTCCGTCTGATCCCCCCCATGAGCTCCGGCCGGCGGCCCTCGTGGCCGACCGGTCGGTGACCGAAAACCGTCGTCGAGTGAGGAAGGAGGTGTCGTCATGATCCGCAAGCCGGTTCGCCGGGGCATCAGCTCCGCCAAGTCCGTCAGCTGACCATGACCGCCGACGCGGTCCGCCGAGTGCGGAAGGGAGGTGTACGCCATGATCCGCAAGCCGGTTCGCCGGGGCATCAGCTCCGCCAAGAGCGTCAACTGAGACGCGCATTGATGCGGTGGTGAGCACGGTCCGGCCGTGCTCACCACCGCATAGCCGCTTCCACGAAGCGGAACCCCCCGTACCTGCCTCATCTGCCGTGGGCCGGCCCTCCTCTCATCGGCCGGCCGTCCCCTGCCACCGGCGCGCGGCCGTGTGACGATTCAAGGAGAGCGAGAAGTGGAGCTGACCGACCGCGTCGCGCGGATCACGCACATACCCGGCGCCGGACTCCTGGCGGCCGACGTGACCGGACGCATCCATCTGCTGGACGAGGAACTGCGCCTGCTGCGGTCCTCGCCCGCCCCCACCGGCACCATCCTCGCCGGGCACGCCCCGGTCTACACGATCGCCGCCGCCGGCGACTGGATCGTGGGCAAGGACAAGCTCGGCACCCTGCTGCGCTGGCGGCTGGACACCCTGGACCTGGTGGACGTCCTGGACGCCCACTACACCTGCGACCGTTCCCTGCTGATGGAGAACGAGGAGCCGTCCCCGCAGATGAGCCGCGGCATCCTCGTGCACGAGGGCCGGGTGTACGTCAACAACGGCTACCGGCAGGTGGTCGTGCTGGACCTGGAGACCTTCGAGGTCGAGCGCATCGAGCCGTCCTTCGCCGACGACGTCGCCATGGAGTGGCTGTGCACCGACCACCCCGAGGTCGACGTGGTCTCCGACAAGTCGGGGCGGATCTTCCTGGGTGACCTGGCGGCGCTGGACTTCCCGAACGTGGTGAAGGTCGACGGCGGCAACATCCACCGGATCTGCTACGACCCGCTGCACGACCGCTTCTGGGCGACCCAGGACGACGGCGTCGACGAGAACGACTGCATCGCCAACGGCGTGCTCACCCTCGACGCGCGCGGCAAGGTCCTGGACCAGCTGCTGCTGGCCCGCGACGACGTGGAGTTCCTGGCCTTCTCCCCCGACCACCGCACGGTCTACGTCGGCGGTTTCGACGGCGTCCTGCACGTGCTGGACAACAGCACGCCCCAGCTGCGGGTGGACCACACGGTCTCCGGCTTCACGCACCAGCTCACCGACTTCGCCGTCGGCACCGACGGTTCGGTCTTCACCCTCACCCAGGACGGCGACCTGCGCAAGCTCTCCGCCGACGGCCGCACCCTGCTGGCCCGCGCCGCCTTCCGCCCGCAGTGCGCCTGGGACATCCAGCCGTCCGTGGACGACCCGGCCGAACTGTTCGTCGCCGCCGACGACGGCGTGGCCGTGGTGAGCGTCGTCGCCGACCGGCGCGGCGAGCCGCAGGTGCGGCTGCTCGACCACGTCCGCACCGGGTTCGGCTTCACCCGCCGCGTCGTGCCGCTGCCCGGCGGCTGGGCCGGCGTCAGCCGCGACCGCTGGGTGTGGCGCTCGGACCGGGCCGGCAACGTGCTGTGGAAGCACCGGCTGGAGGCGCTCACGCACACGCTGGCCGGCTCGGCCGGGCACGAGCGGCTGCTGGCCGCGGCCAACGACGGCGTGACCGAGCTCGACGCGGCCACCGGCGAGGTGCTGGGCCGGCTGGACATCGGCGACGCCTCCGCCTGGGCGGCCTGCTACCTGCCCACCGGCGAGCGCGCCGTGGCCTCCAGCGACGGTGTGATCACCCTGTTCGCGGCCGGCACGGACGAGGTGCTGTGGCGGCTGGAGACCGACGAGTACCCCAAGCGCATGTGGGCCACCGCGGACAGCCTGATCGTCACCGGGCAGCAGGGCGTCAAGGAGATCTCCCTGGCCACCCGCGAGATCACCGGCCGCTGGACCGAGCTGCTGGACAACACCGTCGAGAACGGCGCGCTGCTCGGCGACCGGGTCTACGCCGTCTCCTACGGCGTGCAGATCGGGGTGTACGAGCGGGAGTCCGGCGAGCTGCTGGCCCTGGCCGAGGACCTGCCGGACTTCGTCAAGGCCGTCGCCGCGGTGCCCTACGGGACCGACGGCGCGCACGCCCTGCTGGCCGGCGGGCGCGGCGGCTTCCTGAGCCTGTACCGCATCGCGGAGCCGGCCGGGGGCGGCACGGCCGCCCGGGAGGCGCCGGCCAAGGACGCCGCGCCGCTGGTCAAGGTGCGCGACGCGTTCCTGCCGAGGTGAGTGCGCGATGAGCGAACCCGCCCCGGCCGCGGCACCGGCCCCCTCGCCCTGGCGTGACCGCCGCTTCCGCGTCTTCGCGACCGGCAACGTCGTCAACAACATCGGCGAGGCGGTCTACGCCGTCGCGCTGCCCCTCTTCGTCTACGAGCGCACCGGCTCGCTCACCGTGATGTCGCTGCTGGCCGCGCTCACCCCGGCCACGCTCCTGATCGCCCCGGTGCTCGGCGCCCTCGTCGACCGCTACGGCTCACGGGTGCTGGTGGTGCCCGGTCTGCTCGTGCAGGCCGTGGCCGCCACCGCGCTCAATCTGACCGGGCTGGCGGAACACGCCCCGGTGTGGCCGCTGTTCGTCTTCGGGGCACTGGTCCAGCTAGGTGGCGCGGCCTACCGGGCCGGCTGGATGACGGGCGTGGCCCATATGTTCCCCGACAACCCCGTCCGCTCCCGGGGCAGCCTCGGGAGCCTGTACGTCATCACCAACGTGGTCGGCCCGCTGCTGGTCAGCCTCGCCCTGATCTGGGTGGACTACGACGTGCTGCTGTGGCTGAACGTGCTCACCTTCCTGGCGCCGATCGCCGTATGGCTGATGGGCGTACATCCGCCGCGGGTGACCAGGAAGCGGGAGGGCACGCTCGTGGGCAGCCTGGCCGAGGGCTGGTCGGTGCTGCGTACCCGGCCGGTGATCTTCCACGCGATCCTGGTGTACGTGCCGATGCTGCTGGTCGGCACGACGGGCACCCTCACGCTCTCGCAGTTCCGGCTCCAGCACGAGTTCGCGCTGACGGCCCAGCAGGTCGGCTACGTGCTGGTGGCCGTGCGGGTCGTCGGGGTCCTGGGCACGGTGCTGGTCTCAGAGCGCAAGACGTTCCCGTTCCGCGCCGTGGTCCTGATCGGGACGCTGGGCATGGGCGGCTGCCTGCTGCTGATGTCGGCCGGCTCGCTGCCGCTGTTCATCGGCGCGATGGTGGCCTTCTTCGGCTTCCAGAGCGCGCTGAGCGTCGCCAGCGACCTGATGACCATCAAGTTCCTGCCCGCCGACGCCCTGGGACGGGCCGGCGGCATCGTCGGCCTGCTGATGGGCCTGCCCGTGCTGGCGGGGCCCCTGGTCGTTCCCGCGCTCGCGGCGGGCATCGGAAGCGCCGCGACGTTTCTCACTTTCGGACTGGTGCAGCTCGCGGGGCTCCTCTGGCTCCGGCGCACCTGGCACGCGTGGTCTCCCGCGGCGGAGGCCCGGACATCGGAGGTTGCCGTATGAAGCTTTTGTCCTCGAACACCGGACGGGCCGAGACCGGCTTCCGGGCACGGATCCGCAGCGAGGTCCGCATTCCGCTGCACCTCGGCGACGGGCCCGCGCTGGATGCCACCGTGACCACCTTCGACGGACTGCCGGACGGGCTGGAACACCTGGCCGTCCACTTTCCGGACGCGAAGCAGCACACCGACGACGGCACGCCGCTGGTGCGGCTGCACTCGGAGTGCATGACCGGCGACGTCTTCGGCTCGGCGCGGTGCGACTGCGGTCCGCAGCTGCACGAGGCGCTGCGCCAGGTCGCCGCGGTCGGCGGCTGCCTGCTGTACCTGCGGCAGGAGGGCCGCGGCATCGGCCTGTACAACAAGCTGGACGCCTACCGGCTGCAGGACACCGGGCTCGACACCTACGCCGCCAACCGCGCCCTGGGGCTCGGCGACGACCTGCGCGACTACACCAGCGCCGCGCACATGCTGCGCGCGCTCGGCCACGACGAGATCGACCTGCTGACGAACAACCCGGACAAGCACGCCCAGTTGACCGTGCACGGCATCTCGGTGCGCCGGGTCATCCCCACGGGCGTCTTCGCCAACCGTCACAACCTGCACTACCTCACCGCGAAGGTCACCCGCACCTCGCACACCATCGACCTCGAAGGAGCCCTGCGTTGATCCGCCACCACGGCCCCATCAGCGGCATCGCCGCGTTCGGCGGCTCGCACGTCGCGACGGCCGGCTACGACAACCAGCTGATCCTCTGGGACGCCTCGGACGGCAAGCCGCTGGCCCGGGCCACGCACGACCACCTCGCCAACCAGGTGTCCTTCAGCCCGGACGGCCGGTACGTGCTGAGCTCCTCCAGCGACTACACGGCGCGCCTGTGGACCGTGCCGGACCTGAAACTGACGGCCGTCTTCTCCGACCAGGGCGACGACGTGGAGATGTCGGTCTTCCACCCCTCCCGGGAGCTGGTCGCCACCGCCTCCCGCGACTGCCTGGTCCGCGTCTACGACTTCACCGGCACCCTGCTCGCGCGCTTCACCGGGCACACCGCCGACGTCATCTCCGTGGAGTGGCTGGGCGATTCGGACGAGCTGCTGTCCTCCAGCGACGACGGCACCGTCAAGCGCTGGTCGCTGACCGCCGGCGGGCTGGTCGGCGAGATCGACATGGCGGGCGTGGAGACCGACACCATCGCCATCACCCGCGAGGGCGTGGTCTTCGCCGGCAACGACGACGGCGAGATCATCCGCATCGAGGGCGAAACGACCCGGACCTTCCCGGCGCACGAGGCGGGCATCAAGCGCCTCGTCTACCACGGCGACTCGGGCGCGCTGGTCAGCCTGAGCTACGACCGCACGGTGCGGATCTGGAACACCGCGGGCGGGCTGACGCTGACGTCCTCGTCGAACTTCCCCGCCGAGATCTGGGCCCGCTCCTGCGCGTTCCTCGACGACCGGACCCTGGTCTTCGCCACCTTCGGCTCCACCTACGCCACGTACGACATCGAGCGCGACGCGTGGGACCTGTCGGGCATCGAGGGCACGGGCTGTGTGAACGCCGTGACGACGGTCGACGGGCGCCGCCTGACCATCGGCGACGCGGGCGTGCTGCACGAGGACGGCCGGCCGGTCGCCGAGGTCGGCAGCCTGTGCAACTTCGTGGTGAAGGCGGGCGGCCTGGTGCTGTCCGGCGGCCAGCTGGGCCGGGTCTTCGACGCGGAGACCGGCGAGGTGCTGCACCAGCACCGCTCACCGCTGAACTGCGCGGCGGTCTTCGAGAAGGACGGTCTGCCGCACGTGGTCGTCGGCGCCTACACCGGCGAGGGCCTGGTCTTCTCCGTCGGCCCCGACCGCACGCTGCGGCACGTCACCACGCTCCAGCTGGCCGCGGGCGCGGTCAAGGGCGTGGCGGCCGGCGGCGGCACCATCTTCGCGGTCTGCGCCGGCGCCTCCGCCAACTGGTTCTCCATCGACACCTTCGAGCCGACGGCACGGATCGAGGAGGCCCACGACAAGATCGCCAACGGCTGCGCGGCGCTGCCGGACGGCGCCTTCACGAGCGTCAGCCGCGACCTGAAGCTGCGGATCTGGGAGGCGGACGGCGGCGTGCGCGTCGTGGACACGCCGCACGACCACTCCATCAAGTGCGTCGCAGCCTCCACGGACGGCCGCTGGATCGCCAGCGGCTCCTACTCCGGCCTGGTGGCCGTCTACGTCCGGCCCAGCACCAGCACCGACGTCATCGGCTGCGAACCGGGCGGGGCCGTGAAGA
>NZ_JBFAPH010000175.1:0-13977 GCF_040675635.1 Streptomyces sp. NPDC049577 | reverse complement strand
CCTCGCCGCCGCCTGGGCCCGGCTGCACGGCCTGCCGGTGCCGCAGGACCCGCCGCCGCGCCGGGCCGAGACCCAGGCGTCACTCTTCGACCCCGGCCCCGTGCCCCTGCCCGAGGGCACGGACCCGCTGGCGGCCCTGCTGGAGGTGTACGAGGCGCAGCAGGCCCGAACGAAGGACACCCGGCACCCGGAGCGGATGCGGCTGCTGACCGCCGCCGAGTCCGCCGGCACGCTCGTCGCCGCCGAGATGGGCCGCGCCGGCGTCCCCTGGCGCGCCGATGTGCACCACGCCCTGCTGCACGAACTGCTCGGCGAGCGCTACCCGGGCGGCCAGGAGACGCGGCGGCTGGCCGAGCTCGCCGACGAGGTGTCCCGGGCGTTCGGCGACGGCGTGCGCGTCCGGCCCGACCTCCCCGCCGACATCGTCCGGGCCTTCGCCCGCGAGGGCATCGCCCTCAGCTCCACCCGCGCCGGGGAACTGCGCGCCATCGACCACCCGGCCGTCCCCGCCCTCCTGGAGTACAAGAGGCTCTACCGGCTGCACACCGCCCACGGCTGGTCCTGGCTCGCCACCTGGGTGCGCGACGGCCGCTTCCACCCCGAGTACCAGCCGGGCGGCACCGTCTCCGGCCGCTGGACCACCAACGGCGGCGGCGCCCTGCAGATCCCCCGGATCATCCGCCGCGCGGTCGTCGCCGACCCCGGCTGGCGCCTGGTCGTCGCCGACGCCGAACAGATGGAACCCCGCGTCCTGGCCGCCATCTCCCGTGACCCGGGCCTGATGGACGTCGCCGGCAGCGGCCGCGACCTCTACGCGGACCTCGCCGAGCGCCTGTTCGCCGGCGACCGCGAACGCGCCAAATTGGCCGTCCTCGGCGCGATCTACGGCCAGACCTCCGGCGACGGCCTCAAACACCTCGCCGACCTGCGCCGACGCTACCCCCGCGCCGTCGCCTACGTGGACGACGCCGCCCGCGCCGGCGAGGAGGGCCGCCTGGTCCGCACCTGGCTCGGCCGCACCTGCCCGCCCTCCTCCACCGCCACCCCCGACGAGGCCGGCATCCCCCAGGAGGACCCCGACCGCCCGCCCGCCGCCACCGGCGGAACCGCCCGCGCCCGCGGCCGCTTCACCCGCAACTTCGTCGTCCAGGGCAGCGCCGCCGACTGGGCCCTGATCATGCTCGCCACCCTCCGGCAGTCCCTCGCCGGCCTCCGCGCCGAGCTCGTCTTCTTCCAGCACGACGAGGTCATCGTGCACTGCCCGGAGGAGGAGGCGGAGACCGTGGTGGAACTCCTGCGCATGGTGGGGGATCAGGCCGGTCACCTGGCTTTCGGGCATACCCCCGTGCGGTTTCCCTTGGACGTGTCCGTTGTCGAGTGCTACGCCGAGGCCAAGGACCAGAGGGCTCCGGGAGATCCCTCGTAGAACCCGTTGGCGAACCACGGAGCTGCACGCCAATCCGGGCGGCCACGCCGGTACCCCGTGGTTCGGGGTGGACGACGCGGCCCGGTTCTTCGCCCGGCACCTGAAGTGAGGCCGGGCCGTCAGGCCGGCAGCAGACGGTGGGCGGGTACCGGCCGGTCGGCGCGGCGCTCGGCCACCAGCGCCGTCATCGGGCAGCAGGAGAGGGTGGCGACCGGTCCTCGCTCCGCCGGTGATCGCTTGCGGCTCCGGCGGGGCGGTGTGAGGCTGGTAGGCGAGGCCTCCCGCAGACCGTTACGTCCGTTACGTCCGTCGCGACCAAGGAGTTCTCATGAGCCAGGAACCCTGGCCCGGGCGTCCCCCGCCCGAGGACCGGCCCCGTGCCGACAACCCGCCGCCGCGCGGCGACGAGCCGGGGCGCCCCGCCTCCCCGCCGCCGCAGGGCTATCCACCGCAGCCGGGACCCCAGGGCTGGCCGGGCGCCGGCCACGGCGGATACCCGCCACCCCCACAGGGAGCCGCCCCCTACGGCCGGCACCCGCCCCAGAGCACCGGACCACCACCGCCGAGCCATCTGGCCTGGGCCATCATCTCCATCTTCCTGTTCTGGCCCCTGGGCATCCCGGCAGTGGTGTTCGCCGCCCAGGTGAACGGCAAGTACGCCGCCGGCGACTACACGGGAGCACACGACTCGTCGGGCAAGGCGCGCCTGTTCTCCCTCATCGCCACGATCATCGGCGTGATCGGCATCATCGTCGCGATCGTCTTCGGCGTACTGCTCGCGGACTGGGCGTTCACCAACATCCCGGACAACCGCTACTGACACGGCGGAATCGGTCCGGCTCCTTCCCGCCATCGCCTTCCTCCGGCACTAACGTGGCGGCATGGCTGGTCCTTCCCTCCCCGACGTACGGGTCAACGGCCAAGGTGTCGACATCGGCCTCGGTCCCGGTTCCGACGCGATGTTCCTGGCCCTGATGGGCGGCTACGGGCACACGACCGCGATGCAGATCCGCGACGGCCGGGTTCGCGGGCTCGGCCTCCACCTGGCCCGGCTCGACGCGGCCACCCGGGAGCTGTTCGGCCGGGGCCTCGACGGCGGGCCGGTCCGGGAACGCATCCGGCAGGCCCTGGACGCCACGGACCGGCGCGACGTCTCCCTCCGGGTGTACGTGTACGCGCCCGACCCGGGCGCCGGGCCACAGACCGCGACCGTGGTACGGCCCCCCGTGCCGGAACCGGACGCTCCACAGCGCCTGCGCAGTGTCCCCTATGTGCGGACCCAAGCCCATATCAAGCATGTGGGGGTGTTCGGGCAGGCGTACCACCTGAGGCGGGTGATCGCCGAGGGGTTCGACGAGGCACTGCTGGTCGGCCCGGACGGCACGGTGACCGAGGGAGCCATCACCAACGTGGGGTTCCTGGCCGGGGACACCGTGGTCTGGCCCGACGCCCCCGCCCTGGACGGCATCACCATGCTGCTGCTGCGCCGGGAGCTGGAGCGGGCGGGCCTGCGGTGGCGGCGGCAGCCGGTGATGCTGGACGAAGTGGCGGACTTCGACGCGGCGTTCGTCTCCAACTCCATCGGCGTCGCCCCGGTCTCACAGATCGACGAGGTACGGTTCGCCACCGGTGCGGAAATGCTGCGGGTGCTGCGCAAGCTCTACGCGGAGGTGCCCTGGGACACGGTGTGAACCGTCGCCCTGCTCAGCGGGGCCAGCCCCGGCCCGGCGAGGAGGGGACACCACGGACGGGGGGAAGCAACGCGGGCCCCACCGGCCCCAGCAGCGGGGCGAACCGATGGTGCACAGGATGCCCGCCGGGACTGACCACCGGCCCCAGCAGCACCGGAACCGGCACCGGCCTGCCGGTCGCCCCGGCGCTCGCCGGCACGAGACCGGCCAGCGCCGCGGCCCCGGTCAGGGCCAGGAGGGCGGGACGACGGCGCATGAGAGACCTTCTCCTGTCGGCAGACTGGACCCTGTCAACGCGGCGGGGGCGCCGACGGACACGGTGCCTCGGGCGATGTACGCCGACCGCCGTGCGAACGGGCGACATCAGGCGGGATCGAGACGGACGCCCTGCCGGTTTCGCAGGTCAAGTACCGTGACGCCGTGAGAGACGACCTGCCCGCCGATGTGGCCGAGGCGCTCGGCATCCTGCTGAGCGCGGACGACGCCGTGCATCGCGCGCTGCGCGCGCAGATACCGCACGTGCGGGTGGCCGGGCGCTGCGCCTGCGGGTGCGGTACCGCGTACTTCGACACGGACACCGACGCCGTGGCACCCGCGCCGACCGGGGTGGGCACCGTCGTGGCCGCCGACGCGCAGGTGTTCACCGCAGCGGGGGAGTGCCCGGGCGAAGTCCTCGTGTTCACACGGGGCGGCTACCTGTCGTGGCTGGAAGTCTGCTCCAGGAGCGAGGACATCGAGGTGACCCTGGACGCCGCCCTCGGACGGCTGCGGGCACGCACCCGGTAACGTGCCACCCATGCGGCTGCTCCTCACCGCCGACACCCATCTGCCCAAGCGCGCCAAACGTCTCCCCGACGCGCTGCTGGACGAGCTGCCGTCGGCCGACGTCGTGATCCACGCCGGGGACTGGGTCGACGTCGCCACCCTCGACCTGCTGGAAGGACGGGCGCGGCGGCTCATCGGCGTGTACGGCAACAACGACGGCCCCGAACTGCGCGCCCGGCTGCCCGAGGTCGCCCGTGCCGAGCTCGACGGCCTGCGGCTCGCCGTCGTCCACGAGACGGGGCCCGCGCAGGGCCGCGAGCGGCGCTGCGCCGCCCGCTTCCCCGACACCGACCTGCTCGTCTTCGGGCACAGCCACATCCCCTGGGACACCCGGACCGAGGGCGGTATGCGCCTGCTCAACCCCGGCTCACCCACCGACCGGCGCCGCCAGCCCCACCGCACCTTCATGACTGCGACGGTGACCGCGGGCGAGCTCACCGGCGTACGGCTGCATCGCATTCCGCACGACTGACGGCACGTCATGCCGGTACCGTGATCACACCCTTCACGGGGACGACGGAGACCGGCGATCGACGACCACAGGGGTGGGCCACGTGAACGCGACCGACGCAGCACGCATCAGTCCGGCAGACGGAGGACCGGCGGACACGGGCCGTCCGGCCCGGCACGCCGTCGTCATCGGCGGTGGTCTCGCGGGCCTGCTCGCCGCGCACGCCCTGGTCGCCCACGCCGACCGGGTGACCCTCGTCGAACGGGACCGTTTCCCCGACGGGCCCTTCTCCCGCCCGGGCGTCCCCCAGGACCGGCACACCCACGTCATGCTGGAGAGCGGCCAGCGGGCCCTGGACTCCCTGCTGCCGGGCATGACCGGCGAACTGCTCGAACACGGCTCCCCGCGTGTCGGCATGCCCCGCGACATCGTGCAGTGGCAGACCGGCACCTGGTACCGCCGCACCCGCGCCACCGCGCACGTCCTCACCGGCTCCCGGCCGCTGAACGACTGGCTGGTGCGCCGCCGCGTCCTGGCCGGCGGCCGGATCACGACCGTCGAGGGCGCGGAGGTCGTCGGCCTGCTCGGCGACGTCACGCGCGTCCGGGGGGTCCGGCTGCGCGACCGGGGGCAGGACGCCGCCCGGGCCGGCACCCGGGAACTGGCGGCCGACCTCGTCGTCGACGCCTCCGGCCGCTCCTCGCGTGCCCCCGCCTGGCTGACCGCGCTCGGCGCGGAAGCGCCCGACGAGGAGTACCTGGAGACCGGGCTCGCCTACGCGACCCGCTTCTTCCACGGCCGCCCCGGCGACGAGGACCTCCCCTACCGGGGCATCTACATCGTCCCCAACCCGGACCAGCGCCGCGGCGGCATCCTGATGCCCCTGGAGGAAGGCCGCTGGTCCGTCATCCTCTCCGGGCTGCGCGGCAGCGAACCGCCCACCGACGAGGCCGGGTTCATGGAGTTCGCCGCAGGCCTCCCGCACCCCGTCCTCCACGACTGGCTGAGCAAGGCCGAGCCCGCCTCGCCCATCCACGGCTTCCGCAAGACCGCCAACCTGCGCCGCCGCTACGACCGCCCCGGCCGTCGCCCGGCCGGCTTCCTGGCCACCGGCGAGGCGCTGTGCTCCTTCAACCCCGTCTACGGCCAGGGCATGTCGGTCGCCGCCATGAGCGCCGTCGTCCTGCGCGACGCCCTCGCCGACCCACGACGCGTCCCCACGACCCGTCGCGTGCAGAAGGCGCTGTTCGACGCGGCACGGCAGGCATGGGACATCTCCGCGGGCGCCGACAAGAACATGCCCGGCGCCACCGGAAACGCCCTGCGGCCCCGCGTCGTCGACCGGCCCGCCGACTGGTACCTGGCCCGGCTCCAGCGGCGCGCCACCGGCAACCCCGTCATCGGGGAGGCCTTCCGCGCGGCCCTGTCCCTGACCGCCCCGCTCGGCTCCCTGTTCGCACCGCGGGTCGCGCGGGCCGTGCTGTTCGGGCCCGACCCCGACGCGCCGACGGAGCCGCCCACCCGCCCCGAAGCGGAGTGAGCGACAGGAGCGCCGGGGTCACACGTGGTCGACCAGCCCCCGCGCCCCCTCCGACGAAGCGCAGTGCGCCCCGCAGAAGAAGCGTCCGTCGGCCTCCACGCCGTGCCCGATGATCCGGCACTCGCAGTGCTCGCAGATGGGCGCCATCCGGTGAATGGCACACTCGAACGAGTCGAACACATGTCGTGCGCCCTGGGCCTCCACGACGAAGGCCATCGCATACTCGTTGCCGCACACCTCGCACTCAGCCATGGCCGCATGCTGCGGCCCGGCCGCCACCTCCGGCAACGCGCCCCACGGGCGGGCCGCCCACGGCCACTCGTCCGGCCCGCCGCCGAACGGGGTCACCCTGTGCGAGGAGCCCGGCGCGGACCTCACTCGGGATGGGCGCGCAGCCACTCCAGCACCTGCCCGGCGTGCTCCCCGGGAGGGAAGACGGGGTAGAAGACGTGCTCGATCAGACCGTCGCGGACGACGAGCGTCAGCCGCTTGTACAACCGCGCCCCGCCCGCCTCGAACAGCGGCAGGCGCAGGGCCTCCGCCAGCCGCAGCGCGGGGTCGGAGAGCATCGCGAACGGCAGCCGGAGCCGCTCGACGACTTCGCGCTGGTACGCGGTCGTCTGACCGGACAGCCCGAAGACCCGCGCCGCGCCCGCCGCCAGGAGTTCCTGATGGTGGTCGCGGAAGCCGCACGCCTCCGGCGTGCACCCGCGCGCACCGGGAATGACGTCCCACCCCTCGGGCAGATCGGCGTCGGGCCGGCCGGTCAGCGGATACAGGTACAGGACGGTGCGCCCCGGCACCGGGGCGTCCAGGCGTATCGCCTCGCCGGCGGTGGAGGGCAGCGTGAGGCCGGGCACGGCCAGGCCCGGCAGATGGGCGGCCGCCCCGTCGTCGGCGGGGACGGGCGGACCGGCGGGAAGCCGGTGCAGATCGGTCATCGTTTCCTCTCCACGACGGGCCGGGCCGCCGCGGTGGGCGGCCCTGCGCAGCTGTTCGGTCAGGGCGGCCCGGCGCGCGGTGAGTTCGTCGATGTGCCGTGTCAGCTCGTCGATGGCCTGCCGGTATCCCGCCAGCGAGGCGGGACAGTCGTCCGCGTGCTCCTTGCCCATGGCGAGGCAGGCGAGGAACGGCCGGGTCCGCTCGGCGGGTATGCCGAGCCGGCCCAGGTCCCTGATCTCACGGATCAGCCGTACGTCGGGCTCGCCGTAGTCCCGGTAGCCGTTGGCCAGCCGGCCGGGCGCGACCAGCCCCAGCGTCTCGTAGTAGCGCACGGCCTTGACGGTCACTCCCGCCAGCCGGGCGGCCTCGCCGATCCTCATCCGCGTCGTCCTCCCCTGCGGGAACCGTAGACCTTGCCCCCGGGGGCAAGGTCAACACCCGCCGCGCCGCCCACCGCCGGCGTCCCCCTTCCCCGGAGGGGCCAGGACCACGTCCGCCAAGAGGTCGCGGAACCAGCGGTGCCCCGGATCGGCCGAGTTGCGGGGGTGCCAGGCCATACCCAGGTCGAGCGGGGGCAGATCGAGCGGGACGGGGAACGTACGCAGCCCCAGGGCGGAGACGGTGCCGGGCAGCCAGTCGGCCAGCGTGATGGCGACGAGATCGGTGTCCCGGGCGAGCAGCATCGCACTCGTGTGACTGGGGACGACGGCCGCGATCCGGCGCCGCAGCCCGCGTTCCGCGAGCGCGCTGTCGATGGGACCGAGGCGCTTGCCGAGCCGGGAGATGCCGATGTGGTCGGCCGCGGCGAAACGGCGGGCGTCGATCCGCCCGTTGAAGAGGGGATGGCCGCTGCGGGCGATGCCGACCACCGTTCCGCGGATGAGCGGCCGGGTCCGGATCTCCGGGTCCAGGTGCCCGAGGACGCCCAGTTCGACGTCCACCCAGCCCTGGCGCAGTGCGGGCCCGCCCTCCACCGCCTCCGGCAGGAAGACCACGTCCACGGCGGGGGCCTGCGCGTGGATCCGCTCGATCAGCGCCCCCGCCAGCCCCACCAGCAGCACATCGGCGGCCTGCACGGTGAACGTCCGCCGGAGGTGCACGGGATCGAAACCGGCCCCCGGCCGCAGGACCTCGTCGCAGCTGCGCAGCAACGCGCTCACCTCGTCCCGGAGTTCCACGGCGCGCGGGGTCGGCACCATCCCCTGCCCGGCGCGGACCAGAAGCGGATCACCGACGGCACGGCGGAGCCGGGCCAGGGTACGGCTGACGGCCGCGGGCGACGTACCGAGCCGCTCGGCGGCGCGGGTCACGCTGTTCTCCTGGAGCAGCGCGTCCAGCGCTCGCAGCAGATTGAGGTCCATCAGCGCTCCTGACCTGCATTTTTACGGATGAGGCAATGATTGGATGCCAATCCTTGCATTGTTCCGGGCTCTTCCGGCGCCGAGAGTGGGTGATGCCCGCCCAGACGCGTGGCATCACCTTCGCCCCATTCAAGGAGCCCTCTGTGCAGCAGTCCCCCCGTGCCGGCCGGGAAGGCGACGTTCTGGCCGTGATCAGCCAGAGCGGACCGACGGTCTCGTTCTTCGACGCCGTCACCGACCGGCTCGTCGACTCCATCGAAGTACCCGCCGAGCCGCACGAGTTGCTGTTCGACCCGACACGGCGGCTGCTGTGGTGCACCACGGCCTACCACTCCGGCTACTACCACGCGAACAGCGGCCGCCGTACCGAACTGACCGCCATCGACCCCGACACGCGCCGCATCGTCGAGGTGGTCGACCTCGCCCCGGAGCACGGGCCGCACGGGCTGGCGCTGGACGCGGCGCGCCATCGCCTCTACGTCAGCGTGGAGGGCTCGGACGACCGGCCCGGCGGTGTCGTGGTGATCGACACGGAGACCCGCCGGCCCGTCGGCAGGATCGACACGGACGCGCCCGGCCCGCACTGGTTCGCCATCGACCCGGCGGGCCGGACGGGCTACGCCACCAACAAGGAGGCGCCGTTCGTGTCGGTCGTCGACCTCGAGCGCGGCACCCTCACCGCGAAGGTCGAGGTGCCGGGCAGCGAGGGGCTCGCCGTCTCCGCCGACGGCCGCCACGTCTTCGCCGCCGCGCCCTACCTCGGCTTCTCCACCGGCTCCGGGGAGCGGCCGGCCGCCGGGATCCGGGTCATAGACGCCCGGACCGCGTCCGTCGTCGGCACCCTGCCCACGGAGGACGTCGTCCTGCCGGTGCATCTGACCTCGACGGGCAAGCTGCTCGCGGGCGAAGTGCGCATGGCACCCGACCCGGCGTCCGAACTGGGACGCCAGGCGCCGGGCCGCCTCACGGTGTTCGCCGCCGACACCCGTGAGCGCCTCGGCGAGCTGGAGGTGGGGTTCTTCCCGCTGACCATCACCTCGTCCCCGGACGGCCGGCTCGCCTACGTGGCCTGCATCGTCTCGTCCACCGTCGACATCGTCGACCTGGAGACCATGCGGCGGCTGGCCCGGCTGGACGTGCCGAAGCGCGGCGAGCCCGGCGCCCACGGCCTGGCCTACATCCCGCGCCGGGCGTAGGCCCGAGGGCCGGCCGGCGGATCACCGGCGATCGCGGATACCGCCGGACCCTCGCCGCGGTGGCTCGTCGCCGTCGCGGCGGAGGGTTCTTCCACCGCCGCGACGGCGGGCGGCCGGGATCCGCCGGCGAGGCCCTAGCAGTGGTTGTTCGTCAGCAATTGCGGGGCCGAGCTGCCGAACACCGTCGTCGCCGCGGCCCTCGCCACCTTGCCCAGGCTCTCGCAGGGGTCACCGGACGCCTGGAACCCGCCACCGGACGGCTCGACCCCGTCGGCGTGCGCCGCCGGCGCCACCGCCCCGCTCGTCCCCACGGCAACGGCCACCGCGAGGAGCAGCCCGCCACGACGCGGCGCTCCGAACCATGATCCGAACATCATCGGCATGTGCCTCTTCCCTCTCGACATTCCGGCATATCGCCACAATGAGGTCACACTGCTCAACGCGCCGGACCGAGCGCCGGGTACGGGTCGTGCCGCCCCGATTGCGGGGCGGCGGCCCGCGGTCACCCGGCGGATGCCAGCAGGGCGCCCGCCGCCTCCCGTGCGTGCCGCGCGGGTTCCGGGCTCCCCGTGAGGGCCGCCGTCGTGATCGCCCCCTCCGCGAGCAGCAGGAGCTGGTCCGTCAGCCCGGGCCCGGCGCCGGCCTCGGCGACCAGCCGCCCCAGATAGGCCCGGAAGGCGTCCTTGTGGGTGCGGGCCGCGGCGGCCACCCCCGGCGACGTGGCTCCCAGTTCGCCGAAGGCGTTGAGGAACGCGCAGCCCCTGAAGCCGGGTTCACAGAACCAGAGTCCGAGCCGGTCGAAGACCGCCAGGATCCGCGGGACGCCGGCCGGCCGTGCGTCGGCGTAGTCCTCCAGCTCCCGCCGCCAGCGCTCGTCCCGCCGCCGCAGATACGCCTCGACCAGCGCGTCCTTGGACGGGAAGAGCTGGTAGAGGCGCTTGAGGGACACCCCGGACGCGGAACGGATCGCGTCCATGCCCACGGCCTGCAGGCCCCGCGCGTAGAAGAGCTCCTCCGCGGCGTCGAGGGCGCGGGCCTCGGCCGTCTCCGCTGTCGTCCCTGTCATGCCGCTCGCTCCTCGCCTCTCTCCCCGCGCCGCTTGCGGGAGAACCATCGTTCTCCTACGCTACCGCACACCGGCGGAGAACGATCGTTCTCTGCCTTGGCCGGCAAGGGAGAGCCATGTCCGAGAGCAAGCCGCCGTATCCGCCGTTCACCGCCGAGACCGCCCTGGAGAAGGTCCGGGCCGCCGAGGAGGCGTGGAACAGCCGCGACCCCGAACGGGTCGCGCTCGCCTACACCGAGGACTCTGAATGGCGCAACCGCGACGTGTTCCTGACCGGACGCGCGGAGATCGTGGCCTTCCTGCGCGAGAAGTGGGCGCGCGAGCTGGACTACCGGCTCCGCAAAGAGCTGTGGGCCTTCACCGGCGACCGCATCGCCGTCCGCTTCGTCTACGAATGGCGCGACGCCGCGGGTCAGTGGTACCGCAGCCACGGCAACGAGAACTGGGAGTTCGCCCCCGACGGCCTCATGCGCCGCCGCTACGCCAGTATCAACGACGTCCCCATCCGCGCGGAGGAACGCGGCATCTGACGGGGTGACACCCCGGGCGCGCGGGGCAGACGCAGGCCATGACGGAGATCCTCGTGGGCACCTGCTCCTGGACGGACCCCGCGCTGGTCGGCAGCGGCTGGTACCCGACCGCCGCACGGGGACCCGAGGGGCGGCTGCGGCACTACGCGTCCCGCTTCCCGGTGGTGGAGGTCGACGCCACGTACTACGGGCTGCCGAGCGCGCGCAACAGCCGGCTGTGGGCCGAGCGGACTCCCGCCGGATTCCTCTTCGACGTCAAGGCGTTCGCCCCCATGACCGGCCACTCCACCCCGGTCGCCGCCCTCCCCGCCGACCTGCGCCCCACGGGCCCGCACCGGGGCCGACTGGCCCCCGGCGCACTGCCCCGGGGCCTGCTGGACGAGCTGTGGCGACGGTTCGGCGAGGGACTGCGGCCCCTGCGGGAGACCGGACGGCTCGGCACCGTCCTCCTCCAGCTCCCGCCGTGGCTGCGTCCCGTCCCCCGGGCCCGTGCCTATCTGGCGGCGTGCCGCGAACGGGCGGGCGACGAACTGCCCCTGGCCGTCGAGTTCCGCCACCCCGGCTGGCTCGCCCCCGCCGAGCGCCCCCGGACCCTGGAGACCCTGCGGGCCCACCGCATGGCCCTGGTGGCCGTCGACACCGCGCAGGAGGTGCCGAACGCCATCCCGCCCGTCACCGCCGTCACCCGCCCCGGCCTGGCGGTGGTGCGCTTCCACGGCCGCTCCACCGCCTGGGGGAGGGGCAGCAAGGAGGAGCGCTTCCGTCACCGCTACACCGACGCCGAACTGAGCCCGTGGACCGAGCGGATACGCCGCCTCGCCGAGCACGCCGGGCAGGTGCACGTCCTGTTCAACAACTGCTGCGCCGACGCCGCCGTCGACGCGGCCGAGACCATGAGGCGCCTGCTCGCGGAGGGCTAGGCAGGCGTCAGACCGGCTCGTCCCGCCGGACGCGGTACGTCGGATGCGTGACCTCCGGCTTGGGCAGCGTCCGTACGCACTCCAGACGGACCGGGCCGGGGCCCAGCCGGTCGAGAAGGCGGACGCCCTCTCCCCGCAGCACGGGGACGAGATGCACGGTGAGCTCGTCCAGCAGCCCGGGACCTGCGGCAGTACCTCCGCACCGTCGCACCCGGCGCGAAGAGGAGCCGGTTCCGGCGTCTCCGCCATCACTTCCCAGTCAATTCGCACACACGCCCAACGGGTGAATCGCGCCCCCACCAGCACCGGAAGCACCCGTGCCGCTGCGCCGGATGGCCGGTCCTGTTCGGGCGGTGCGGCCAAATGGCGGACGGCCAATCTACGCTGCTCCGCCATGCGACCCACACGACTCAGACGGATCTGTCTGTCCGGTGCTCTCGCCCTCGCCGCCGGTGTGACCGCCTTCGCGCAGCCCGCCTCCGCGGCGGACGCGCCGGCCCCGATGACCATGACCGTCGACCGGCAGTCGGCCACCCCCGGATCGACGGTCACCATCACCCTGACCTTCACCAACGACCAGACCACGAACACGCAGTTCGTGTACCAGTCGGTGCAGCCGACGTGGAACACCTCGCAGGACCCCGGCCTGAAGTACGCCTTCACCTCCTGCACCGGGGAAACCGTCCAGTGCGACGCCTCCGGCCAGACCGGCACCCTGCGCTACAACGTCCCCGTCATCCCGGGGGCCACGCGCACCGCCAAGCTCACCTACACGATCGCCCCGGACTCGGCCTGCGGCCCCAGCCGGCGCATCGAGTTCTACTCGTACCTCTACTACGAGTACCAGGGCGGGCAGGGCAAGAAGGACGGCATCTACCAGACAGGCACCGACATCGCCTGCCCGACGCCGCCGGCCGCCGCCAAGGACCAGGCCGCCAAGAGCCACCAGGCCCACCGGTAGCCACCGCCGGCACGGCCGGCCGCCGGCCGCCGTGACACGGCACACCGACCCTCCGCCCGGCCGGGAGCCCCGCTCCCGGCCGGGCGGTCCTCGTCATCCGGCCCGGTCGATCCAGGCGAGCTGGATGGACTCCAGGATCCGTCTGTTGCACCGGGTGGAGTCGTCGCTGAACCCGCTGAGCCGAGCGGCGAGATCGCGGATCTCCGTCGGCTCGACGGTGTGGGGCGAGGTGTCGGGATGCCGGTCGGCGAGCGCCGCGGCAATCTGTTCGGTATCGGTCCATCGCATGGGTCGAGTGTGTCCGAGACGGCCCGCAGGGTACAGAGTGCCATTCGGCCCGAAGACCGGTTCGAGCTACCGCAGCAGCAGCACTCGCTGTGGAACCGCAGCCCTGCGCCCAGGACGTCTGCCAGGACGCGCCGGCCGGCCGTGTCCGTCCGGCGGGGGACGGCCAGGCACTCCCCGGCGTCGATCAGCGCGCCCCGGCAGCGTGGGCACAGATCCCGGCGAGAAACATCCGGGGCGGGTGCCTTCTTGTACGACACCCGGCAGGCCGGGCAGACGAAGTGCTAACGCCGGTACGGCAAGCGCGGCTTTGCGTCACCCGTGGCCGTCCTGAACAAGATCACCCCCATGGCGGCGACCGTTCCCCTCTGCCAGGGTCGGGGCGTTCGGCCCGGACGGAGGGAAACCGTCCGGGAGTCGACTCCGTGAAGGAGAGGATCGTTGTGAGAAGTGCCGTCCGGTCCCGGACGCGCGCCGCACTCGCGGCCGTCGTGTCCGGGCTCTTGGCCGCCGGGCTGATGGGCGGGGCCACCACGGCCCAGGCCGCACCGACCGCCACCGGTGGGGGCGCGCCACGCGCGGCCGTCACCGACGGCGCCCCGCTGGTCGGCGCCGGCTCCGACGCCGGCCGGCGGCTGCGGGCCACCGGACGCCTCGTCGGCGGCGGCGGAACGACCTGCACCGCCACGCTCGTCCACGCCACCGGCAAACCCGACCCGGCCGCCAAGGCGCTGATCCTCAGCAACGGGCACTGCGTCAACGACATGATGGGAACCAACGAGG
>NZ_JBFAPH010000174.1:0-13985 GCF_040675635.1 Streptomyces sp. NPDC049577 | reverse complement strand
AAAGGAACCTCGTCTCAGAGAGACGGGGTTATCAACATATCTGGCGTTGACTTTTGGCACGCTGTTGAGTTCTCAAGGAACGGACGCTTCCTTCGATCCCATTTCACTGGGCTCTCCGGGCGCTTCCCTTCGGTGTTCCACACTCTATCAGGACTTTTCCGGCCCCTTCACCACCGCTCGCTTCCGCATATACAAGGACATGCGAATGCACAGCAGCAGATCCGGAATGGATCGTATCCGATGGAGTGCCACCCCTCGCCTCGCCGGGCAGTTGACTGCCGGCGCCGGTCGTGGGCAGGGACCCGACAGTACATCTCCCGCCGGGGCGAGGCAAATCGATTACGGGCCCGGCTGCGTCGCCGGGCGGGCTCGCTCGTGCGGAATCCGTAGTTCCTATGACATACGCTTCTGGCCAGTGCGCCGTCCAGGACAGGTAGTGACGGCGCGATGAATCTCCACCCCTGGGAGGCTTCCCATGACCACCGTGACGTCCCCGATCGCCGGACGTGTCATCGGACTCGCGGCAGTGCCCGACCCGGTGTTCTCCGGCGCGATGGTGGGTCCCGGTACCGCTGTCGACCCCGTGCGCGAACCCCATGAGGCCGTCGCGCCCGTCGACGGAGTGATCGTTTCTCTGCACCCGCACGCGTTCGTCGTCGTCGACTCCGAGGGCCACGGCGTTCTGACGCACCTCGGCATCGACACCGTGCAGCTCAACGGCGAGGGCTTCGAGCTGCTCGTCAACAAGGGCGACACCGTCACGCGCGGCCAGGCCGTCGTGCGCTGGAACCCGGCCGACGTCGAGGCGGCCGGCAAGTCCCCGGTCTGCCCGATCGTGGCGCTCGAGGCCACCGTGGAATCGCTGGGCGATGTCCGCGAGGACGGCGACATCAAGGCCGGCGACCAGCTCTTCAGCTGGCAGTGAGCGGCTCGACGTACGACATCCCCGCGGCGGGCGACGTCCGCCGCGACCGACCGGAGACGGGTGAAATGGAGACAACGCTGCGAGGCGTCGGCGTGAGCCACGGTGTGGCGATCGGCGAGGTGCGGCACATGGGCACGGCGGTCCTGGAGCCGCCGGCCAAGCAGATCCCGACGGACGAGGCGCCGCGCGAGCAGGGGCGCGCCCGCCAGGCCGTGGACGCCGTGGCCGCCGACCTCATCGCGCGCGGCAACCTGGCCGGTGGCGAGGCCCAGCACGTGCTGGAGGCCCAGGCCATGATGGCGCAGGACCCCGAGCTGATGGCCGACGTGGAACGGCGCATCGCGGTCGGCAGCACGGCCGAGCGCGCGGTGTACGACGCGTTCGCCGCGTACCGGGCGCTGCTGGCCGGGGCCGGCGAGTACCTGGCCGGCCGGGTGGCCGACCTGGACGACGTGCGCAACCGCATCGTCGCGCGGCTGCTGGGCGTGCCGATGCCCGGTGTGCCGGACAGCGACGAGCCGTATGTGCTGATCGCGCGGGACCTGGCGCCGGCGGACACGGCGCTGCTGGACCCGACGCTGGTGCTCGGCTTCGTGACCGAGGAGGGCGGGCCGACCAGCCACAGCGCCATCCTGGCGCGGGCGCTGGGCGTGCCGGCCGTGGTGGCGCTGCCGGGTGCGGGTGAGCTGGCCGAGGGCACGGTGGTGGCCGTGGACGGCAGCACGGGTGACATCTTCGTCGACCCGACCCCGGAGAAGCGTGCCGAGCTGACCAGGGCGGCCGAGGAGCGCAAGGCCGCGCTGGCGGCGTCGTCGGGTCCGGGTGCGACGTCGGACGGGCACAAGGTGCCGCTGCTGGCGAACATCGGTGGTCCGGCGGATGTGCCGGCGGCCGTGGAGGCGGGTGCGGAGGGCGTGGGCCTGTTCCGTACCGAGTTCCTGTTCCTGGACGACAGCAAGAAGGCACCGTCCGAGGACAAGCAGGTCGAGGCATACCGGAAGGTGCTGGAGGCGTTCCCCGAGGGCCGTGTGGTCGTGCGGGTGCTGGACGCGGGTGCGGACAAGCCGCTGGAGTTCCTGACGCCGGCGGACGAGCCGAACCCGGCGCTGGGCGTGCGGGGCCTGCGAACGCTGCTGGACCACCCGGAGGTGCTGCGTACGCAGCTCACCGCGCTGGCGAAGGCGGCCGAGGGGCTGCCGGTCTACCTCGAGGTCATGGCGCCGATGGTGGCGGACCGGACCGACGCGAAGGCGTTCGCGGACGCGTGCCGCGAGGCGGGGCTGCGGGCGAAGTTCGGTGCGATGGTGGAGATCCCCTCCGCCGCGCTGCGGGCGCGCTCGATCCTGCAGGAGGTCGAGTTCCTGTCGCTGGGGACCAATGACCTGGCGCAGTACACCTTCGCCGCCGACCGTCAGGTCGGTGCCGTCTCGCGGCTGCAGGATCCGTGGCAGCCGGCGCTGCTGGACCTGGTCGCCGCGTCGGCGGAGGCGGCGAAGGCCGAGGGCAAGAGCTGTGGTGTGTGCGGCGAGGCCGCGTCGGACCCGCTGCTGGCGTGTGTACTGACGGGTCTGGGCGTGACGAGCCTGTCCATGGGTGCCGCGTCGATTCCGTATGTGCGCGCGACGCTGGCCAAGCACACGCTGGCGCAGTGCGAGCGTGCGGCGGCGGCCGCGCGCGCCACGGACACGGCGGAGGAGGCCCGGCTGGCGGCGCAGGCGGTGCTGTCCGGCGAGTGAGCCGTGCCGCGTGGTGACGCGGCGGTGATGTGAGGGGTGCCCCACCGGTGTGGTGGGGCACCCCTTTCTCATGGCCCGCTCTCTCCTCGGTCCGGTTCGTCGAGGTCGAGGCGGAGGCCCGGCTGGTATTCGACGTCGGGCTCCGGGGGTACGGGTTCGCCGGTGGCGGCGTCGGTGCAGTAGGCGTCGAAGACCTCGGCGTCGGTGAGGGGGCGCAGGTCGGCGCCCTTCAGGCTCCAGCCGCGCACGGTGTCGGACTGTCCGGGGCGGGTGGTGCGCAGGACGACGCCGCCGGGGCGGCCGGTGGCGATGCCGGCGGCGAGCACGGTGCAGAAGACGAGGGCGGCGGCCTCTTCGAGCTGGAGCCGGCCGTCGCCACCGGCCGTGGCGTGGAGGACGGCGACGAGCGGGGTGGCGCCGTCCCCGGGGATGCTGCAGACCAGGTGGTGGGTGCCGGGGCCGACGGCTTCGATCATTCGTCGCAGGGCCTTGGAGGCCCGGGCGAAGGCGGCCCGGCCGGTGTCCTCTCCGCAGCGGGAGCAGTCGCCGCCCCGGGCGAGCAGGGCCGAGGCGTACTCCCAGGTGGCCTGCTGCTCGGCCTCGGTGACGAGGCGGGGCAGCAGGTGGTCGATGGGCCGGCCGTCGTAGCCGACGGTGGCGCCGGCGGCGGCCACCTCGGCGGTGTAGCGGGTGCGGCTGGCCGGGGTGTCGGGGTCCAGGTGGAGTTCCGCGCAGAACTCGGCGTAGTCCTCGGGGTCGAAGAGGGCGACGCTGGTGTAGGTGCCCTGTGCGGTGAGTGTGCGCAGCAGCCCTTCGATCTGCCGCAGGTAGCTGACGTGGTCGTCGAAGTGGAAGGTCCGGTACCGCCGCATGGCGGCGAAGTCCCGCTCGTCGGCCAGGACGGCCACGGTGCTGGGCACTTCTCTGCGCAGCTCCCGCCGCGCGTTCCGTGGTGCGTTCCGTCGTGTGCCCGGTCGTCCGCGGCCGTTGCCGGTGTGCGCCATGTTCTCCCCCTCAGCGCGTGTGATCGGTACTCACTCACCGTAACCGGGGGCACTGACAACGGCCGTCGGGCGGCGTGGCGTCAGCGGCGTTCGCGGGCCAGCTGCTCGTAGAAGCCGAGGAGCCGGACGTCGTCGACGGAGCCGGGGTTGACGGCTCGTTCCAGGGGGGTGCCCTGGAGGAGGCGCTTGACGGGGACCTCGATGCGCTTGCCGGTGAGGGTGTGGGGGATGCCGGGGACGGCGATGACCTCGTCGGGGACGTGGCGCGGGGAGAGCTGCCGGCGGATGGTGCTCTTGATGCGGTCGAGGAGGGCGTCGTCGAGGGTGGCGCCGGGGACGAGGTGGACGAAGAGGGGCATCCAGTAGCCGCCGTCGGGCTGTTCCACGCCGACGACGAGGGATTCGCGGATCTCGGGGAGCCGGTCGACGACCTCGTAGATGTCGGCGGAGCCCATGCGGACGCCCTGCCGGTTGAGGGTGGAGTCGGAGCGTCCGTGGATGACGACGGTGCCGCGGGAGGTGAGGGTGATCCAGTCGCCGTGCCGCCAGGATCCGGGGAACATCTCGAAATAGCTGTCGTGGTAGCGGCTGCCGTCGGGGTCGTTCCAGAACCGGATGGGCATGGACGGCATGGGGTTGTTGACGATCAGCTCGCCGACCTCGTCGACGAGCGGCTTGCCGTGCGGGTCCCAGGCCTGGAGGTCGGTGCCCAGGCAGGGTGCCTGGAGCTCGCCGATGTACACGGGCAGGGTGGGAACGGCGCCGGCGAAGCAGCTGCAGACGTCGGTGCCGCCGCTGACGGAGGCGATCCACATGTCCGCCACGGTGCCGTCGGGACCCTCGCGGTGGAACTCGTCGTGGATCCAGCGGAAGCCGTCGGGGGGCAGGGGGGAGCCGGTGGTGGCGACGCACTGGACGCGGGAGAGGTCGAAGTCGCGGGCGGGGTGGACGCCGGCCTTGCGGCAGGCCATGACGTAGGCCGCGGAGGTGCCGAAGAGGGTGGCGCCGGTGCGTTCGGCGACGCGCCACTGGGCGGCGGTGTCGGGGTGGCCGGGGCTGCCGTCGTAGAGGACGACCGTGGAACCGACGAGGAGGCCGGAGACGAGGAAGTTCCACATCATCCAGCCGGTGGAGGTGTACCAGAAGAAGCGGTCGCCGGGGCCGAGGTCGCAGTGCAGGGTGAGCTGCTTGAGGTGTTCGAGGAGGATGCCGCCCTGGGACTGGACGATGGCCTTGGGCAGTCCGGTGGTGCCGGAGGAGTAGAGCACCCACAGGGGGTGGTCGAAGGGGACCTGTTCGAAGACGGGCTCGGCGGTGCCGGAGGTCAGGTCGTCCCACTCCAGGGTGCCCTCGGGGGCCGCGGTGCCGAGCAGCGGGATGTGGACCACGGCGCGCACGGTGGGCAGTTGGTCGCGCAGTTCGGCGACGACGTCGGCGCGGTCGTGGCGCTTGCCGCCGTAGTGGTAGCCGTCGACGGTGAACAGGACGACCGGCTCGACCTGCTGGAAGCGGTCCAGGACGCTGCGGGCGCCGAAGTCGGGGGCGCAGGACGTCCACACGGCGCCGACGGCGGCGCTGGCGAGCAGGGCGACGACGGCCTGCGGGATGTTGGGCAGGTAGCCGCTGACGCGGTCGCCGGGGCGTACGCCGAGGTCGCGCAGCCGGTGTGCGAGGGCGCCGACCTGGCGGCGGAGTTCGGCCCAGCTGACTTCGCGCGGCTCATGGGTCTCGTCGACGTGCACGAGGGCGGGTTCGCCGGCGCGGGCGGGGTCCTGGGCGGTGCGCAGGGCGTGTTCGGCGTAGTTGAGGGTGGCGCCGGGGAACCAGCGGGCGCCGGGCATGGCGCGGTCGGCGAGGACGCGCTCCCAGGGGCTGGAGAAGCGGACGTCGCACCACTCGGTGACCGCCTGCCAGAACGGCTCGAGTTCGTCCACGGACCAGCGGTGCAGGGCGGCGTAGCTCGCGGCGGGGTCGCCGGGGACGGCGGCGGGGGCGCCGTGCCGCTCGGCGGCCCACTGCTGGAAGCGGGTGACCTGGGCCCGGGCGACGCGGTCCTCGCCGGGGCGCCAGAGGGGCTCCGGGTGGTCGGCGGGCTGCTGCGGTGCGGTGGTCATCTGGGGCTCCCGGGCTGTACGCGTCGTGGGCGTCGCCGCGCACGCGCGCGGGATACGCGCGTGTACGCGGGCTGCCCTGGACGATGCCACGTGATCGACTCCCGCACCAGAGGTGACGGCGGACCTGACGGTCACGGGTGCGGTCCCCGTGGGGTGAACGGGCGCTGAACGGGGCACGGGCGGGGGTGGTGGATGGCAGGGTGAGCGGCATGGACGGTCGGGACCTGGTGCGGTCGGTGAAGTCGGTGACGTGGGCGAAGACGGTGCAGACGGTGGGCACGGCGCAGGGGCTGCGGTCCGTGCGGGCGGCGTGGCGGCGCCGGCGGGCGGACGCGGCGGGGCTGCCGGGGGCGGGTGCGGAGCGGGCGCGGGTGCCGGGGGCGGCGCTGGGTGCGGAGCCGGGTCCGGGCGGCGGGGTGGTGCGGTTCGCGCGGTCGTCGCTGCGGGTGCGGGTGGCGGCCGGGGGCGCGGTGTTCTGCGGCTGGGAAGGCGCGGAGCCGGAGCCGTCGTACGCGCTGGCGGGGCCGGGGCCGGAGGTGGACGAGCGGGCGGTGCTGGAGCCGGACACCGACGGTGGCTGGCGGGTGGTGTCGGAGCGGGTGCTGGTGACGGTGGCACGGCACGGCGCGGTGGAGGTGCGGACGCCGGGCGGGGTGCTGTTGCGCCGTGATCTGCCGCCGCGCTGGTGGGAGCCGGTGGCGTCCGGGCCGGACAGTGGGCGGCCGGCGCCGCGGTGGGTGCAGCGGTCGGAGGTGGCGGCGGACGCGCGGTTCTTCGGTCTGGGCGGCAGGGCGGCGGGGCCGCGGCTGCGCGACGGTGCGTACCGGCTGTGGAACACGGATCCGGGCGGTGATCGAGCATACCTTCACGGTCGTCACTTACCGTGAGCGCGCGAAGCTCCGCGTGCACTGGTCCCACCTGATAGCTGCGCAACTCGTCATGCCTCATCTGGATCACGGGCCAGAGGGTAGGCGTGTCCGACAAACGGACCAAACGACTCTCGATACGCGTCCTTAGCGACGTCGCCGCCGGCTCGCCAGCGCGAACCCTGTGCCGATGCCCGTGAACACCAGCCCGATCCCGCCGAAGATCAACGGCAGCAGCCACAGCGAGAGGAAGCCCTTGATCCGTGCGTCCTGCGGGGAATCCGGGCGGTAGAGCACCTCGACCTGCTCGCCCACCTTGTACGACGGTGGGTTGGAACCCGCGGAATCCCGGAACTTCCTCGGCGTGCCGTCCGCCGACGTGAACTCGACCACCGGGTACGCCGCGGGCGCGTCGTCTCCGTGCGCCGTGCGAGATCCACTGTCGTGGTCCTCCCGCCAGTCCAGAGCCACCACCGTGCCCCGGGCCCGCTGCGCATCCGTCAGGAAGGAAACCGAAACCCCGGCAAAGACCAGCCCGATGACCAGGCACAACGCCCCGACGGCGAACATCCCGAACGTGAGCCACCGAAGGGCTCCCGGCCCTCCCCGCACACGCCTCTCAAACCGAATCTCCACGACGTCCCCCTCACTCCGAACAAGCGAGGAGGACGCTATCCCACGCACCCCAGTCGCCGGGCCCCGCCCCCGAACAGTCCGGCACCGGGCCGCCGCGTACGGCGCCGTGTCACCAGCAGCCGGCGAGAGGCACCGCCGGTACCTCGGCGCGGTGCGGGTGGTGGGGGCATGGAGAGGGTGCTGCTGGACGAGGCGGTGACCGCCGGGGATTACTTCGAGGTGGCCTCGGAGCGGGTGACACCGGACGGCCGGCGCCGCGGGGAGGATTACCTGCGGCCGGCGTTCCAGGACCCCGCCTCGGAATAGATACGCACGCCCTGGGCCTCGCACGACGTGATCGCCGCGGATGGCTTTGTCCACGAGACCCGACAGCAAATGTTCATCACTTTCGACAGCAGATGGCGGTCCGAGAGATTCGAACGGTCCTGGCCTGATGACGCCGGACAGACCTCGGGCCTAAGGTGTGCCGGTGATCTTCAAGAGGAAGCGGGAGGCTTCGGGCCTCGCCGCCACCGTGTCCGAGCTGGAGGAGGCGGTTGCCGCTCGCGATGGCGATCGCACGGGGCGTGCCTTCAACGCCGTGATGAACGGTGTGCAGTCGGCGTCGGATGCTGAACGCGTTGTGGCAGGCCCCCGTTGGCGGCCCTGCTCCCCGCCTTCCCACCCACGGGCCCGCGGCCGATGCTGGCATTGGCGGCCGGCTTCTGCGTCGAGCGCGGGGCCGATCCGGCGGCCTGCGCCGAGCCGATCCTCGGCGGCGTCCACCGGGACCTGCTCGACGCCCGGGAGTTCGCCCACCGCTGAACTGTCACCGGCACGGCCGAGGACGAACTGCCGGAGCCGGACGAGAAGATCATTGACGACGCACTTCTGGGCCGCCTCAGCGGCGATGTGTACGAGGCCACTCGGCTAGCGCTGGCCTGGTGCTCGGTCGAGGACTGGCAGCCGCCCGCGCTGGCCGTGCTGTGCCGCAGCGCCGAGGTACGCCGTCGGCACGCATCCGTGATCCTCCCCGCCTGCCGCGACCTGGCGGCCCTGGAGCGGCACGACCTCAAATGCCTGGCCTACGCGCTGGCGGTTCTGGACGACGAGCCCCTTGTGGTGCTGCACAAGCCCACCGGGACCGGGTTCGAGGTGCGCATCGGCGGTATCGGGGACAACTTCCAGTTGCACACGCTGCTCGCCCACCTCCTCGTCGGCGGCGGCCACGTGCCCGGCACTATGCCTTCGGCGGAGAGCGTCCGCCTGGCCACGGACCCCAAGCCCGCCCAGGGACGCACCGAGACCGTCACGACCGGGGCCTTCGAGCTCCTTGCCGCGGACGGCGAGCGGATCTGGAACGAGGGGCTGCCCGACGACATCCCCGTGGTGGATGGACACCGCCTGCTCGTGCTCGACGAGCCGACATACCGGCGCAGTTGGAACGCCGACCGCTTCTTCCCGCATCTCCCGGGCACGGCCGAGCTGACCCGCGTCCTGACCACAGACGAGACGCGGACCTGGTTCGCCCGCACGTCGTCCGGCGACGGGATCCGCCGGCCTTCCTGACTCGGCGGACCGGGCCGTCGTGACTCCGGGCGGGCAGCTGGTGGGGCCAGAAGCCGGAGCTCGGACCTGGTCCCCTCTATCGAACGACGACTGCGCCAGGGTGCTGTCGGAACTGCTGAACATTTGCTGTCGGTTCTCGTGAGCAGAACCAAGCAACTCGACTGTCCGAGGACGAGGCCGCCACCACGGCTGATAGCCGCGCGGCCGCTTATCCGGCATCCGGAAACACCTCCCCAGTGAGTTCGTGTCATCGAAGGCTGATCGCGCTGGTCAGATGCCTTGCCCGCGAACGCGCCACCGCCCTCGGCCAGCCGGGCGGACTCTTGCTCCCGGTGCCACGAGAGTGGCAGAGCCATACGGGAGCGCTGCCGAGACTCAGCACCGGCAATAGCTGATGGAGTAAGTATCCACAGCGTGAACCCAGTGGGCCCGGACGCGATCTACAAGCGCTGGTCGCACTGGCGGCGGCGCCGGTTGCGGGACCCGACCGAGCCCGGCCAGGAGGAACGCCGCCGCTCGGGCCGGTTCTCTCCGGGCAATGAGGACGCGAATACAGCCTGGCCCTGCACGAGACCTCGCCGTACGACCGCGCGTCAGGCGGGGCTGACCAAGCCGGAGGCCGAGCAGACACCCTGATTCTGCAGCGCCGTTCACTCCCTCGTTTTGGAGAGGCAGCTCTTCCCGCCAACGGCGGGCGTCTGCCAGGACGGGCATCCGGATAGCCGGGTTCATGTCACTAGCCCCGGGGGGATCTGGATGTCCGTGCGCAATGGGTTCGCTCAGCTTTAGCCGCTCTTGGCGTCGCAGCCGCAAGTGCCACACTCGTAACCGTTCCTGCCAGCTCCGCACATGCTGTCACCTGCAGCAACCCTGTGCAGCTCGGACCGGTTGCTCCGATCAAGATCTCCAACAACTGGACCGACTCGCAGACGATCGGAAACCTGTACATCGGCTGGTACGCCAACTGCGCAAGTGCCTACGCCGAGGTTGACTGGATCAACGGCTGGCAGAACAACGTCTCGGGCTCTGTGTATCTGAACTGGAACGACCCGGCGCACAACAGCGCCGAAGGCAGGGTCCCTTACTCAGCGCCGAGCCCCGTCTCCTGGAAGTCGAACAACCTGTACCAGGTCCCCGGGACCCCCTACACCCCTGGGCGGTCCTTCACCGCCGCGACCAACCTCACCGTGGTGATCCCGGGTTGGCTGAAGACGTGCGGCCCGCGGATTCTCGTCGGCAGCACTCACGACTTCTCCAACGGCTGGAACAGCGGTCCCGGCAACGGCACTTGTAGCGTCTGATCCCGAACGCAAATAAGCCCCTTCCCCGTTCCGGGAGAGGAGCCGTTTCGTGTTTCCGGCAGCTCAGCACTTGCTGGTCGGTTGAGTGGCGACGCGGCCGGCCTGCTGGCCCAGGTCGAGCCCGGACAGGTAGCTGATGACCATCTCGCAGACCTCGTTTAAGGTGCCGCCGAGGTCCTGACCCTGAAGGTCGCCCGAGCCAGCAACCCCCAGGGCACCACCGCCATGGCCATCCGTGACCATCTCGACGGGCTTTGGAGCGACGAGGACTTCGCCGAGTGGTACCCGCGGGACGGCAAGCCGGGGCTCTCCCCGGCCCGGTTGGCGACGGTGTCGGTCTTCCAGTTCCTCCTGGAACTGTCCGACCGGCAGGCCGCCGAGGCCGTCCGCTGCCGCATCGATTTCACATACGCCCTGGGCATGGAACTGGACGATCCCGGCTTCCACCACAGCGTCCTGACGGACTTCCGCGATCGCCTGGCCGAGGACGACAGGGTGGGCAAGCTCCTCGACCTCGTCCTGGAGAGGATCAAGGCCGCCGGACTGGTCACGGAACCAGGCCGACAGCGGGACCGACTCCACACACACATTGAGCGCCGTCCGGGGCCTGACGCGCCTTGGACTGGCCACCGAGGCCATGCGTGCTGCCCTGGAAGAAATCGCACGTCAGGCACCACAGGAAACTGGTCGGGCTGGTCACAGAAGAGTGGGGCACGCGCTACGGGCGGGCCGCCCGGCTCGGCAAGAACCCGACCCGGCCGAAGACCCGCATCAAGAACACCGGCGACGACGTCACGTCAGGACGACCATGTCCTCCCGCCGCAGCAGGGTCACCGGCGTCTGGTCCATGGGCACGGGTGCGGTGGCGCACATGCGCAACAGCTTCTTCAGCCGCGTTGGGCAAAGAGGCCTGTGGCTGTTCGGCCTGGACTGCGGGACCCGGAGAGGGCCGGGGCTCGGTGAACTGCCCGCTTCCCGCAGGCGATTATGCGGTCGCCCCACGGGGGCGTGACCCGCTTCTCCACTCTACGACGGGCAGCGGAAAAGGGCCGCTCGACCTGGGGATACGGACCCCTGCGCCCGGCTGCGCGGGGGTGTGCGCCGTGCGAGAATGGAAGGGCGCCGGTCCGTGACGCCGGCGGCCGCCGATACGGCCTGCCGCCGCGACCACCGTGCGCAGGCGGGCCGCGCGCAGTTCCGTCCGGAGCAGCCCCACGGGCTGCATATTTCTCCCCGAAAGGTGCTGGTCATGTCCAGCACGACTGGAAACGTACGCACGAGAATCGCCACTGTCGAGACGGCGAAGCCCGGGGATTCCCCCGAGGGCTTCGGGAGCGTCCTCGCGTTCCTCCACCAGTACGGCTACCTCGACGACGCGAAGCGGGAGTACAACACACTCACGGAAAGGGTGTCGGCCGCGCTGCGGAAGTACCAGCGGCTGCAATCCCTGCCCATCACCGGTGAATTCGACGAAGCCACCCGGTCGCAGATGAACACCGGCCGGTGCGGACTCCCGGACCTCCAGCGCGGCATGGGCTTCTCGGCCGCCTGCGCCTGGACCGGCCCCTGGGAGGAGTACCCGTCACTCACCTACGCCTTCGACCAGGGCACCTCGGACATCTCCGGAGACGGTGAGTTCCAGGCCGTCCGGAACGCCTTCGCGACCTGGGTGGCGTTCCTCACGCCAATGAGCTTCGCGGAGATCAAGCCGACCGACAGCCCGGACATCCTCGTCGGCTGGCGGCCCACGGCGGATCCGGATCTCGACATGACCGGCAGCGCCATCGCCCACGCCGACCTGCCGCCCGACTGCGAGACGCTGACCCCGGGCCTGCCCCAGCCCCTCCACTTCGACAACGGCGAGTCCACCTGGTGCATCGGAGCGCAGCCGGGGGCCTTCGACGTCGAGAGCGTCGCGCTCCATGAAATCGGGCACCTCATCGGCCTGGGCCACTCCAGCGATCCCACCGCCGTGATGTTCCCCTCCATCGACGACAACTCCACGCACCGGAACCTGGCGGACGACGATCGCCAGGGAGCGCTCTTCCTGTATCCGTAGGGCGGAAACAGCCTCCCGGCACTGGCACGGCAACGCTTGACCACTGGTGCCTTCGGCTGTCTCCTCGCTGTTCCAGCCCGTGCGCGCGGCGCTACCGTACGAGAACTCCGGCCCCGTCTCTGGCACGGGGCACCAGATGCTCGGCGGTACGTGGGGCGCAGGGGCGAAAAATGGCGGCAGCTCGCACGGAAACGCCGCCGGCTCTTGCGCGGCGCGCTCGCTGCGGGCATCACCAGCACGGCACTCACCGCCATCACGACCACACGCCAGTCCGTCGACCAGGCCCGCGAGCGCGGCCGGCACGGCGGGCGACCGAAGGTTGTCGACGACGACATGGCCGCGTACGCGCGATCCCTGCGGGCCAACCGGACCCCCGTCCCCGAGATCGCCCGCAAGCTGGTCACCACCTCGGGCAAGACGTGCGCGAGAGCATGGCGCCGGCTCAGCCCCATGTACACATCCGCACGGGAAACGACGTATGCGGACAGCGCCGAGATCACACCGTCCGCCGTCACTCCGTCGGTGACCGGCACGACCACGATCACATGGTTATCGAACGCGGGGCAGGGCACGACGAGGGCGCGATCCCCGACACGATCCCCGCACTCACGGGCCACCCCCTCCCGTGCGTCCATGGGCACTTGCAGAACGCAGACATGGGCCCACTCCGCGTCCAGCACCCCCGGGAGCCGCCGCGGCCATCGTCCGCTGGGCCAGGATCACCTCGCCGCCCATCAGCAGCTGAAGCACGGCGTTGCGCCGCGTCCTCCGTGTACGGTGCGGGCCAGCCAGCCGACGATACGCCCGTCAGCCTGCCTCGGGGCCAGCGGGCCCCACACGGCCAGTCGGAGCAGCTCCACCAGCTGTCCTGCCGGAGGCAGGGTGGCGTCGGTCGACGCTAACGCGTTCGTCCTTCTGTCTCCCCCAAGGTTCGTCAACGTTGCCATGGACGATGGCCGCCCACTGACGATCACGCCCGCCGATCAGCTGCCGGCCGGGATGCCCACCGGCATGTAGGTGTTGGCCGTGGGGGTCTGAAAGAGCTGGCCATGCGCGGTAGGGCCCGGACGAGGTCCAGTTGTGGGTCGATGCCCACTGGCGGCCAGCCCACCGGGGCACTGACCCGGCCACCGGCCGGCCAACCGCGCCGCGTGGCCCCCTCCCCCTGCTGCCGGGTGCGTTAGCCGCTCCCGCCCGACCGTCTGTCTCCCGCCCAGCCCGGGCGGGCCCGGGCCCCACCCTCGCCCAGGGCACACCCCTCGCCCGCACGCCCCTTCAGCACGCCGCCGACCCCCGGTACGACAAGCACGCCAGGAACCCAAAGTCCCGCCCACCGCCCCGCCGGCGCAGGACCGCGCCGTCGTGCCGTCTGCCGAGCCCGGCCCTGACGCATCGCCGACACCGCAGACTGCTGCAGACTGCTGCGCAGCGATCGGCCGGGGCTGCCGGCGACGCCCGAACAGGCCGCGCCCCTTCTTCGTCTCCGCTTCGGCCGCCTCGCGTTCCGCGGCCTCCTCCGCCTGGCAGCGGCGGGCCTGCTCCCACTGGACGGCGTACGGCTCGTCGCCGTCCGGGTTGTCCAGGGCCTGGTTAAGCATCTGCCACTGATCTCGCCTGAGCCTGCGCCACACCGCGCCCGCGGCCCCGGCCGGGTCGGCGGTGATCCGCTCCAGCTCGGTGACGACCACGGGCACCGCCTGGTGGTAGTCGGCGGCCGTGATGCCCGCGCCCGTACCCGGGTAAGGGATGCCGGCTCGCACTGAAGGAGCGCGGCCTCGGTGTCCGGGTCGCGGTGC
>NZ_JBFAPH010000173.1:0-14005 GCF_040675635.1 Streptomyces sp. NPDC049577 | reverse complement strand
GCGCCCTTGGCGCTCGCCCCCTCGGCCTTCGCCTCCGGGGCGGAACGCTGCGCCGGAGGCTCGTACGCCTTCGGCGGATGGTACGGCTGCGGTCCTCGGGTCTCCGTCATGGTTGCCCCCTCGCCTGCGGAGTCCGTACCGGATGTGCCGGCGGCACCGGGCGCGCCGGCGGCTTCCTGAGCGCCGGCCGCGCCGTCGCGGCCGGAGCCACGGGCACCTGCCTTGTCGGGGCGGGCGGGATTGCGCTTCTTGGCGCCCGCACCGCCTGCCGCGGTGCCCGTGGCTCGACTCACGACTTACTCCTCGGTGTCCTCGACCGGGGGCTGCGCGCCCTCGGCCGCCGTGGCCCCGTCGCCCTCGGTCCCGGCCGTCAACTCGTCGACGACCTCGGCCTCGCGACCCGCCTCGGCGTTCCGAGCGATGCCCACGACGGCATCGCGCTTGCCCAGATTGATCAGTTGGACGCCCATGGTGTCACGCCCGGTTTCACGGACTTCGTTGACCCGCGTACGGATCACACCGCCCCCGAGCGTGATGGCCAGGATCTCGTCCCCCTCCTCGACCACCAGGGCTCCGACCAGCGAACCCCGGTCCTCCACGATCTTGGCGGCCTTGATGCCGAGGCCGCCGCGGCCCTGCACCCGGTACTCGTCGACGCTGGAACGCTTCGCATACCCGCCGTCGGTGGCGGTGAACACGAACGTACCCGGACGGACCACGTTCATCGAGAGCAGCTCGTCGCCCTCGCGGAAGCTCATGCCCTTGACACCCGAGGTGGCGCGGCCCATGGGACGCAGGGCGTCGTCGGTCGCGGTGAAGCGGATCGACTGCGCCTTCTTGCTGATGAGCAGCAGGTCGTCCTCGGGCGAGACCAGCTCGGCGCCGATCAGCTCGTCCTCGGCACCGCTGTCCGTCTCCCGGAGGTTGATGGCGATGACGCCGCCGGAGCGCGGGGAGTCGTAGTCCTTGAGCGGGGTCTTCTTCACCAGGCCGGACTTCGTGGCGAGCACCAGGTAGGGCGCCACGTCGTAGTCGCGGACGGCGAGGATCTCCGCGATCTTCTCGTCCGGCTGGAAGGCCAGCAGGTTCGCCACGTGCTGGCCGCGGGCGTCGCGGCCGGCGTCCGGCAGCTCGTACGCCTTGGCGCGGTAGACCCGGCCCTTGTTGGTGAAGAACAGCAGCCAGTGGTGCGTGGTGGAGACGAAGAAGTGGTCGACGATGTCGTCTTCCTTCAGCTTCGTGCCGCGCACGCCCTTGCCGCCGCGCTTCTGCGAGCGGTAGTCGTCCGTCTTGGTGCGCTTCACATAGCCGCCACGCGTGATGGTGACGACGATGTCCTCCTCGGCGATCAGGTCCTCGATGGACATGTCGCCCTCGAAGGGCACCAGCTTGCTGCGCCGGTCGTCGCCGAACTTCTCGACGATCTGCGTCAGTTCCTCGCTGATGATGCCGCGCTGGCGCTCCGGGGAGGCCAGGATCGCGTTGTACTCGTTGATCTTGGCCTGGAGCTCGTCGTGCTCCTGGATGATCTTCTGCCGCTCCAGGGCCGCCAGCCGGCGGAGCTGCATCTCCAGGATCGCGTTGGCCTGGACCTCGTCGATCTCGAGCAGGCCCATCAGGCCCTCGCGGGCCACGTCGACCGTCTCGCTGCGCCGGATGAGCGCGATGACCTCGTCGATCGCGTCCAGCGCCTTGAGCAGACCGCGCAGGATGTGGGCGCGCTCCTCGGCCTTGCGCAGCCGGAAGCGGGTGCGCCGGACGATGACCTCGATCTGGTGCGTCACCCAGTTGCGGATGAACGCGTCCAGGGAGAGGGTGCGCGGCACGCCGTCGACCAGGGCCAGCATGTTGGCGCCGAAGTTGGTCTGGAGGTCGGTGTGCTTGTAGAGGTTGTTGAGCACGACCTTGGCGACCGCGTCCCGCTTGAGGACGATCACCAGACGCTGGCCGGTGCGGGAGGAGGTCTCGTCGCGGACGTCGGCGATGCCGCCGATCCTGCCGTCCTTCACCAGGTCGGCGATCTTCTGCGCGAGGTTGTCCGGGTTGACCTGGTAGGGCAGCTCGGTGACCACCAGGCACTGGCGGTTCTGGATCTCCTCGACCTCGACGACCGCCCGCATGGTGATCGAGCCGCGGCCGGTGCGGTAGGCCTCCTCGATGCCCTTGCGGCCGACCACGAGGGCGCCGGTCGGGAAGTCGGGGCCCTTGATCCGGTCGATGAGCGCGTCCAGCAGCTCCTCGGGCGTGGCGTCCGGGTTGGCCAGGTACCACTGGGCGCCCTCGGCGACCTCGCGGAGGTTGTGCGGCGGGATGTTGGTCGCCATGCCGACCGCGATGCCGGCCGAGCCGTTGACCAGCAGGTTCGGGAAGCGCGACGGCAGGACCGTCGGCTCCTGGTTGCGGCCGTCGTAGTTGTCCTGGAAGTCGACGGTCTCCTCGTCGATGTCCCGGACCATCTCCATGGACAGCGGCGCCATCTTGCACTCGGTGTACCGCATGGCGGCCGCCGGGTCGTTGCCCGGGGAGCCGAAGTTGCCGTTGGAGTCGACCAGCGGCATGCGCATCGACCAGGGCTGGGCCAGGCGCACGAGGGCGTCGTAGATGGAGGCGTCACCGTGCGGGTGGTACGTACCCATGACGTCACCGACGACGCGGGCGCACTTGTAGAAGCCCTTCTCGGGCCGGTACCCGCCGTCGTACATCGCGTAGAGCACGCGCCGGTGCACCGGCTTGAGGCCGTCCCGGACGTCGGGCAGCGCACGCGAGACGATGACGCTCATCGCGTAGTCGAGGTAGGAGCGCTGCATCTCCGTCTCGAGCCCGACGGGCTCGACACGCATGCCGACGCCCTCGATGGTGGCGGGCTCGCCCTCGGGCGTGGTGCCGTCCGGGGTCACGGGGACGTCAGGGGTGGAAGTCTCGTCGGCCATTGTCGTTCAAAGTCCTTTCGAGCCGCTGCTGTTGTCCAGGCCGACTCAGATGTCGAGGAAGCGGACGTCCTTGGCGTTGCGCTGGATGAAGGAGCGCCGGGCCTCGACGTCCTCGCCCATGAGCACCGAGAACAGGTCGTCCGCCTGCGCGGCGTCGTCCAGGGTGACCTGGCCGAGCACGCGGTGGTCGACGTCCATCGTGGTGACGCGGAGCTCCTCGGCGTTCATCTCGCCGAGACCCTTGAAGCGCTGGACCGAGTCGTCCTTGATCCGCTTGCCGTTCTCCCGGCCGAGCTGGATCAGCGCGTCGCGCTCGCGGTCGGAGTACGCGTACTCGAAGTCGTCCCGGCCCCACTTGATCTTGTAGAGCGGCGGGCGGGAGAGGTAGACGTGCCCGGCCTCGACCAGCGGCCGCATGAAGCGGAAGAGGAAGGTCAGCAGCAGGGTGTTGATGTGCTGGCCGTCGACGTCGGCGTCCGCCATCAGGATGATCTTGTGATAGCGGAGCTTCGAGATGTCGAAGTCCTCGTGCACACCGGTACCGAAGGCGGAGATCAGCGCCTGGATCTCCTGGTTCTGGAGGATCTTGTCGATCCGGGCCTTCTCGACGTTGAGGATCTTGCCTCGGATCGGGAGGATCGCCTGGTACTGCGGGTTGCGGCCGGACTTGGCCGAGCCGCCGGCGGAGTCACCCTCGACGATGAAGATCTCGCACTTGGCCGGGTCGTTCGACTGGCAGTCGGACAGCTTGCCCGGCAGCGACGCCGTCTCCAGCAGGCCCTTGCGCCGGGTGAGGTCGCGCGCCTTGCGGGCCGCGACGCGGGCGGTGGCGGCCTGGATGGACTTGCGGATGATGTCCGCGGCCTCGTTGGGGTTGCGGTCCAGCCAGTCGGTGAGCTCCTCGTGGACGACCTTCTGCACGAAGGTCTTGGCCTCGGTGTTGCCCAGCTTGGTCTTGGTCTGGCCCTCGAACTGCGGCTCGCCGAGCTTGACGGAGATGATCGCCGTCAGGCCCTCGCGGATGTCGTCGCCGGTGAGGTTGTCGTCCTTCTCCCGGAGCAGCTTCTTGTCGCGCGCGTAGCGGTTGATCAGACCGGTGAGCGCGGCGCGGAAGCCCTCCTCGTGGGTACCGCCCTCGTGGGTGTGGATCGTGTTCGCGAAGCTGTAGACACCCTCGGTGTACTGGGTGTTCCACTGCATCGAGACCTCGAGGGAGAGCATGCGCTCCTTGTCCTCGGCCTCGAAGGCGATCACCGTGGGGTGGATGACCTCGCCCTTGCGGGAGTTGAGGTAGCGGACGAAGTCGGAGATGCCGCCCTCGTAGTGGTAGCGGACGGTGAGGGGCTTGCCCTCCTCGTCCACGTGGGCGGGACGCTCGTCGGTCAGGGAGATCGTCAGGCCCCGGTTGAGGAAGGCCATCTCCTGGAAGCGCCGCGAGAGCGTCTCGAAGGAGTACTCGGTGGTCTCGAAGATGTCGCCGTCGGCCCAGAAGGTGACCGAGGTGCCCGTCTCGTCGGTCGCCTCGTTCTGCTGCAGCGGGGCGGTCGGGACGCCCAGCTTGTAGTCCTGCGTCCAGCGGTAGCCGTCGGTCCTGACCTCGACCGCGACGCGCGTCGACAGGGCGTTGACGACCGAGACGCCGACGCCGTGCAGACCGCCGGAGACGGCGTAGCCGCCCCCGCCGAACTTGCCGCCCGCGTGCAGCACGGTCAGCACGACCTCGACGGCGGGCTTGCCCTCGGACGGAACGATGCCGACCGGGATGCCACGGCCGTTGTCGACGACGCGCACGCCGCCGTCGGGGAGGATCGTCACGTCGATGGTGTCCGCGTGGCCGGCCAGGGCCTCGTCGACGGAGTTGTCGACGACCTCGTAGACGAGGTGGTGCAGGCCGCGCTCACCGGTGGAGCCGATGTACATGCCGGGCCGCTTGCGGACCGCGTCCAGACCCTCCAGAACGGTGATCGCACTCGCGTCGTACGACGTCTCACCGCCGGCCGGGGCGCCGGATGAGGCACCCGCCGTCTGGGAGGTGGTGGTGTTCTCGTTGGGGTTGCCGGAATCGGCCACGAAGCGCCCTTTCTGGCACAGCACAGGCCTTCCCCTGCCTACGGCGGGAAGACCCCGCCCGGGGCAGGCAGGAGCGGCTGCGTCGTTCTGCGTTGGTCGACGAGTCCCGCAATCCGGCGGGATTGCCATCAGTCTACCGGTAGCGCCGACATGAATGGGGGTTTGGCGGTGCCTGAGTCCTCACGTGCCGCCCTGAACCGGCATCAGCCGACTCCCTATATGCGGGCCCGGGCTCCAAGAGGCTCACAGCGGCACTCAGCGCTTCCGGCTGTCAACCACCCGCAACCGCGAGCGCCGCGCACCGCGGGGCACCGCATCACCCGTAGGTGTCCCCCGGACCGGTGCTGCCGGGGGCCCGCAGCGGCCCGTACCGGTGCCCGCCGCCGCCCGGCCCCAGCACCTTGATCATTTTGACGGTTCCCTGACCGAGATCGTCGTTCAACCGGGCCACCAGCTGCGGCGCCAGCAGCCGCAGCTGCGTCGCCCACGCCGTCGAGTCGCACAGCACGGTCAGCACCCGCGCGTCCTCGTCGTACTTCTGCGGCGCGCAGTGCAACGCCACCTCCGGCCCGACGATCTGCGGCCAGCGGCCCATCACCCCGCCGACCGCGGCCGGCTTCTCCCAGCCGCGCTCCGTGATCAGCCGGTTGATCGCCGAGCCCAGCGGCAGCGGGTCGCGCCCGTCGGCGCGCGCGCCGGAGCGCAGGCCACCCCCGCGCCGGGCCTGCTTCTTCTGCAGGGCCGCGTTGCCGCGCGCCCGCGCCTGCTCCTTCGCCGCGCGCAGGGCGACCCGGGCCAGATCCACACCCGAGGGCTCGGGCTGTGGACGCTGCCCGGCGGACTGCCCGGCCGAGTGCGCGGCGGACTGCTCGTGCGGAAGCCGTTCGGTCACAGCCGCTCGACCTCGCCCGCCGAGACCGCGAAACGCGCGCCGACCAGTACATCCGGAACGTCGTCGTCCACCGCGGCCGTCACCAGGACCTGCTCGCCCGGCGCCACCAGCTCGGCCAGCCGCTCCCGCCGCCGGGCGTCCAGCTCCGCGAACACGTCGTCCAGCACCAGCACCGGCTCGTTGCCCTCCGAGCGCAGCAGATCGTACGAGGCCAGGCGCAGCGCCAGCGCGTACGACCAGGACTCGCCGTGGCTCGCGTACCCCTTGGCCGGCAGCTGGCCGAGCCGCAGCACCAGGTCGTCGCGGTGCGGACCGACCAGCGTCACCCCGCGCTCGATCTCCTGCTTGCGCGCCTCGCCGAGGGCGGCGACCAGCGCCTCGTACAGCTCCTCACGGGTGTGGGCGCCCTCGGCCGCGGTGCCCGCGGGGTCGAAGGTGCCCTTGTAGTCGAACATCACCGGGCCGCCGCCGGGCGCCAGCTGTTCGTACGCCTTGTCGGCCAGCGGCCGCAGCGTGGTGATCAGGTCCAGCCGGCGGGCCAGCAGCTCGGCGCCCGCCCGGGCGAGGTGCTGGTCCCAGATGTCGAGGGTGGACAGGTCCGCGCCGCGCCCGCCGTGCCGGCGGGCCATGGCCGCGGACTTCAGCAGGCTGTTGCGCTGCTTGAGGACCCGCTCGTAGTCGGAGCGCACGCCCGCCATGCGCGGCGAACGGGCGGTGATCAGCTCGTCGAGGAAGCGGCGGCGCTCGCCGGGGTCACCCTTGATCAGCGCCAGATCCTCCGGCGCGAACAGCACCGTCCGTATGATGCCGAGCACGTCACGGGGCCTGACCTGCGACGACCGATTGATCCGGGCCCGGTTGGCGCGGCCCGGGTTCAGCTCCAGTTCGATCAGCTGCTGCCGCTCGTCCTGGACGACGGCGGCCCGGATGATCGCGCGCTCGGCCCCCATGCGCACCAGCGGCGCGTCGGAGGCGACCCGGTGGCTGCCGAGGGTGGCCAGATAGCCGATCGCCTCGACGAGGTTGGTCTTCCCCTGGCCATTGGGGCCCACGAACGCGGTGACGCCCGGGTCGAGGGCGACCTCGGCCCGGGCGTACGACCGGAAGTCGGCCAGCGAGAGATGCGAAACGTGCACGGTGCCGCCGACCTCCCCCGGCTGCGCTGCTGTGGACTGCTGGGTACTGCTGTGGACTACTTGCTCTCGACCGCGTGGCCGCCGAACTGGTTGCGCAGCGCGGCGATCATCTTCATCTGCGGCGAGTCCTCCTGGCGGGAGGCGAAGCGCGCGAAGAGCGAGGCCGTGATCGCGGGCAGCGGCACGGCGTTGTCGATGGCGGCCTCGACCGTCCAGCGGCCCTCGCCGGAGTCGGCGGCCCAGCCGCGCAGCCGGTCCAGGTGCTCGTCCTCGTCCAGCGCGCGGACGGCCAGGTCCAGCAGCCAGGAGCGGATGACCGTTCCTTCCTGCCAGCTGCGGAAGACCTCGCGCACGTCGGTGACGGAGTCGACCTTCTCCAGCAGCTCCCAGCCCTCGGCGAAGGCCTGCATCATCGCGTACTCGATGCCGTTGTGGACCATCTTGGCGAAGTGGCCCGCGCCGACCGTGCCGGCGTGCACGGAACCGAACTCGCCCTCCGGCTTGAGCGCGTCGAAGACCGGCTGCACCTTGGCCACGTGCTCGGCGTCGCCGCCGTACATCAGGGCGTAGCCGTTCTCCAGGCCCCAGACACCGCCGGAGACGCCGCAGTCGACGAAGCCGATGCCCTTGGCCTTGAGCTCCTCGGCGTGCTTCTCGTCGTCGGTCCAGCGGGAGTTCCCGCCGTCGACCACGACGTCACCCGGGGACAGCAGCTCGGCGAGCTCGTCGATCGTGGACTGCGTCGCCGCGCCGGCCGGCACCATGACCCACACCACGCGCGGACCCTGGAGGGAATCCACAAGTTCCCGGAGGCTGTGGACATCCGCGAGGTCCGGGTTGCGGTCGTATCCGATGACGGTGTGGCCTGCGCGGCGGATGCGCTCGCGCATGTTGCCGCCCATCTTGCCGAGACCGACGAGACCAAGCTCCATGGGTGATCCTTTATGCCTTGACTGCGGGTTCGTACCTCACCCCGAGCCTACGCCGGGGCTTCGGCGCACACCTGTGGGGAGGCGGCGCTCAAAAGGGTCGGGGCGCCTCCCGCGCCCCTGGGGAGCGCGAGGGCCGCCCCTCGCAGAACCGCAGCCTCAGCCGGACAGGCGAACCGGCATGATCAGGTACTTGTACGCGTCGTCCGCCTCCGCGTCCACCGCCGGCTTGCCGCTCAGCAGCGCCGGCTTCGTCGACGTGGTGAAGGACAGCTGCGCGACCGGCGAGTCGATGGCCGACAGGCCCTCCAGCAGGAAGCCGGGGTTGAAGGCGATCGAGATGTCGTCGCCCTCCAGGCGGGCGTCGACCCTTTCCACAGCCTGTGCGTCGTCGCTGGAGCCGGCCTCCAGGATCAGCACACCCTGCTCGAAGCTCAGCCGGACCGGGGTGTTCCGCTCGGCGACGAGCGCCACGCGCTTGACGGCCTCGACGAACGGGGCGGTCTCGATCACGGCGACGGAGTTGAACTCGGTCGGGAAGAGCGTGCGGTACTTCGGCAGGTCGCCCTCGAGCAGGCGGGTCGTCGTGCGGCGGCCGGAGCCCTCGAAGCCGATCAGGCCCTCGCCCTTGCCCTCGCCGGACAGCGCCAGCGAGACCGTCTCGCCGCCGCTGAGCGACTTGGCGGTGTCCAGCAGCGTCTTGGCGGGCACCAGGGCCACGGCGGAGACGTCGGGGGTCTCCGGCTTCCACATGAACTCGCGGACCGCGAAGCGGTAGCGGTCGGTGGAGGCCAGGGTGACCGTGTCGCCCTCGATCTCGATCCGGACGCCCGTGAGCACCGGGAGCGTGTCGTCACGGCCGGCGGCGATGGCCACCTGGGCCACGGCCGAGGCGAAGACCTCGCCCGGGACCGTGCCCGTGGCGGTCGGCATCTGCGGCAGCGCCGGGTACTCCTCCACAGGCAGGGTGTGGAGTGTGAATCGCGAGGAACCGCAGACCACGGTGACCCGCACGCCGTCGGTGGAGATCTCCACAGGCCTGTTGGGAAGTGCTCGGCAGATGTCGGCCAGCAGCCGGCCGGAGACGAGAACGGTGCCGTCCTCCTCCACGTCCGCCTCGACCGAGACCCGCGCCGAGACCTCGTAGTCGAAGCCGGAGAGGCTCAGGGAGCCCTCCTCCGCCTTCAGCAGCAGTCCCGCGAGGACCGGCACCGGCGGACGGGCCGGGAGGCTGCGAGCCGCCCAGGCCACTGCCTCCGCGAGTACATCGCGCTCCACCCGGATCTTCACCGGTACCGCCTCCTGCTTGTTGCTGGCTCGTCCTGCTGGCTACCTCGTCGGCCGATTCGCCGGAGACCAGTCTGACGCACGCCACCGACAGTCGGTGCGGCTCGGGGTCAAGTCGAGGTCAGGGGCGTGGCGCGGCCCGCGGCCGAGTTGTGCACAGGACCCACTTCGAAACGAGTTCCCCGGTTGATCTCTGTGGTCGTAGTAGTAGGGCCTGTGGAAACCGTGGATAACGGCCTTCGCGCAGGTCAGCGCGGATTTTTTGTCCACCGGGCCTGTGGGTGGGGGCCGTGGATAAGCGGCCTCGTCTGTGGACCACGAAAAGTTCTGCACACCCGGTGCACAGGCAGGGCCCACTTCTCCCCAGGCGTGTCCCCAGTTTTACCCACGTTCCCCACAGCCCAACCCACCACCTCGGTGTGACCGCTTTCACTCGGTGCGGTGAGCCCGGGCGTTTCGTTGCCGAACAGTGGACAGCCGTGTGGAAACCCTGTGTACAACATCGACATCCCTGTGGGCGAACGGTGGACAACCTCCGGGCCGGTTGTGGGCGGCTCCGTCGTCCACAGGCTGTGGGAACCCGTCGACCACAATTCCACACCCCCATGACCTCGCCGGATGTCGTATCAACAGCCTGGTCTGTGGACACCGTATGGATAACTTCGCGGTCCCCAGCATGTGGACGGCCGCTCGGCGCCGTTTCTGTGGAGAACCGGCGGCTCGGCCTCCGGAATCGAACACCCGGCGCGGGCCGGGACGGGCGCGGACCGGCGCCCACAGCCTCGCGGACCGCGTCAGGGCCGCTCAGGAGCCGCTTCCGGAACGGCGAAGGGCGCCTCGGGAAGCTCCCGGGGCGCCCTCTCGAAGGCCTGTGGGCGGTGCGTGGCCGGCCGCGGCGCGGCGCGCCGTCAGCCGTTCTTGATGCGGTTGGTCAGCTCGGTCACCTGGTTGTAGATCGAGCGCCGTTCGGCCATCAGCGCGCGGATCTTGCGGTCCGCGTGCATCACGGTCGTGTGGTCCCGGCCGCCGAACTGCGCGCCGATCTTCGGCAGCGACAGGTCCGTGAGCTCACGGCAGAGGTACATCGCGATCTGCCGCGCCGTGACCAGCACCCGGCTGCGCGAGGCCCCGCAGAGGTCCTCCACCGTGTGCCCGAAGTAGTCGGCCGTGGCCGCCATGATCGCCGTCGCGGTGATCTCCGGGGCCGCGTCCTCGCCGCCCGGGATCAGGTCCTTCAGCACGATCTCGGTCAGCCCGAGGTCCACGGGCTGCCGGTTCAGGCTGGCGAAGGCCGTGACCCGGATCAGCGCGCCCTCCAGCTCGCGGATGTTCCGCGAGATCCGCGAGGCGATGAACTCCAGCACCTCCGGCGGCGCGTTCAGCTGCTCCTGGACCGCCTTCTTCCGCAGGATCGCGATGCGGGTCTCCAGCTCGGGCGGCTGGACGTCCGTGATCAGGCCCCACTCGAAGCGGTTGCGCAGCCGGTCCTCCAGGGTCACCAGCTGCTTGGGCGGCCGGTCCGAGGACAGCACGATCTGCTTGTTCGCGTTGTGGAGCGTGTTGAAGGTGTGGAAGAACTCCTCCTGCGTCGACTCCTTGCTCGCCAGGAACTGGATGTCGTCGACCAGCAGGATGTCCATGTCGCGGTAGCGCTTGCGGAACGCGTCCGCCTTGCCGTCGCGGATGGAGTTGATGAACTCGTTGGTGAACTCCTCCGAGCTCACGTAGCGCACCCGCGTGCCCGGGTAGAGGCTGCGCGCGTAGTGCCCGATGGCGTGCAGCAGGTGCGTCTTGCCCAGACCGGACTCGCCGTAGATGAACAGCGGGTTGTACGCCTTCGCCGGCGCCTCGGCCACCGCCACGGCGGCGGCGTGCGCGAAGCGGTTGGACGCGCCGATGACGAAGGTGTCGAAGAGGTACTTCGGGTTCAGCCGCGCCGTCGGCTCGGCAGGGCCCGACGAGGACGCGGACTGCCCGCCCGACGACCCGGAGCCGCCGGTGCCGCCCGGGGTGCGCGCCGGCTGGCCGCCCGGGCGCGGGCCCTCGGGCAGCTCCCGGCCGGTGCCGGGCAGCTCGCGGCGCTGCTGCTGCTCGTACTGCGGGCGCTCGGGCGCCGGGGGGCGGTAGTCCGGCTGCTGCTGCTCGTACGAGGCGGACGCGTAGGGGTCCCGCTCGGGCTCGGAGAAACCGCCGAGGCGCGGCTGCTGCCAGCCGTAGTCGCCCCGGTCGCCCGGCGGCGTGGCCGCGGCCCGCGGCCAGGCGCCCGGCTCGGGGCGAGGCTGCTGGTAGTCGGCCGGGTAGGCCGGACGCACGTTCGGCAGCTCCTCGGCGGCCGCCTGGCGGCCGTACGCGTCCCGGGGCGCGTCGTAGCCGTCGCGGGTCGTCTCGTACCCGTCGTACGCCTCGTAGGAGTCCCGGCCGTCGTACGCGTCACGCGGCTGGGGCCGGTCCTGGCGCTCGGCCCGCTCGGGGGCCTGGGGCGCCTGCGGGACCGGGGGTGCGCCCACGGAGGCGTCGACGGTGATCGCGATCCGGATGGGGCGGCCGCACTCGCGGCTGAGCGTCTCGCTGACGATCGGCGCGAGCCGGCCCTCCAGGACGCCCTTGGCGAACTCGTTGGGCACCGCCAGCAGCGCCGTGTCCGCGACCAGGGCCAGGGGCTGGCAGCGCCTGATCCAGTGCTCGTCCTTGCTCTCCACACCCTGACCGCGCCCCTCGCCGAGGAGGTGCTCGAGAACGCGCGGCCACACTGCGGCAAGATCGGCGGGCAGGTCAGCCACAGGGCACGCTCTCTCAGTCACGGGGGGAGCCCTGGAGTCCCACGAATGTGTGGTTCTCGGGACGGGCGGGAAGGATTCGGAGTTCAGTCACGGTAGTCAGGGCGAGGTGCGTGGTTCAAGTCGTTGTCCACAGGGTGTGTACAAATGTGCCATGAGCCTGGACCGTGACGTTCCCGCCGTCCGGTTCTCGAAGAGAGCTGTGACGGTGGCGTCGGCTTGCGCTGCACGGGCCGCGAGAGGCTACGGTGTACGCCGGGTGCGCTGCCGGTTTGACCGGATGGCGTAACCACGCGTACCGTGACCAGGTCGAGTTGTCGACCGGCTGCTGCCGCCTGCCTCCGATGGGCAAGGATCGCATCCTCAACAGGTTGTGATCGTGAAGCGGTGCACTTGGGCGTATTGCGAGCTTCCTCGTGGGCGCACGGTGACAGCCAGGCGATGCCCCGCCACCACACGATTCATTTCTGGAGCCCCCGAGTGAGCAAGCGCACCTTCCAGCCGAACAACCGCCGCCGCGCGAAGACCCACGGCTTCCGCCTGCGCATGCGCACCCGTGCCGGCCGCGCGATCCTCGCGTCCCGCCGCAGCAAGGGTCGCGCCCGCCTGTCGGCCTGACCGGCCCGACGTCAAGGTCCAATGACGTGCTGCCTTCCGAGTCTCGGCTGAGGCGGCGCGAGGACTTCGCGACCGCGGTTCGCCGGGGACGCAGGGCCGGCCGCCCGCTCCTCGTCGTCCACCTACGCAGCGGTACCACGGACCCGCACACACCTGGGGGAGAAGCCTCCCCGGTGCGTGCGGGTTTCGTCGTGAGCAAGGCCGTCGGCGGTGCCGTCGTCCGCAATCTGGTGAAGCGGCGACTGCGCCACCTGATGCGTGACCGGCTGGACCGGCTGCCCGCCGGTAGCCTGGTGGTGGTGCGTGCCCTGCCGGGTGCGGGCGAGGCGGACCATGGTCAGCTGGCCCGCGACCTCGATACCGCGCTGCAGCGGCTGCTGGGAGAGGAGCCGCGCAGCCGCAATCCCGGGAGCGACCGGTGAAGTATCCGCTGCTGTGGTTGATCAAGTTGTACCAGTGGACCATCAGCCCCCTGCTGGGGCCGGTCTGCAAGTACTACCCGTCGTGCTCGCACTACGGCTACACCGCCATTGACAGGCACGGTGCGATCAAGGGAACGCTCCTCACAGCCTGGCGCATCCTGCGCTGCAACCCGTGGTCGCTCGGTGGCGTCGACCACGTTCCTCCCCGGAAGCGTCCGGTCTGGCACCAGCGGCTGAGGAGCCGACTGGGTGGGAACCCCGCCTCGGGGTCCGCCGCACAGCCCGAGACTCAGCCCAACGCCCAAGGAGCCTGATTCGTGGACACGATCCTCGGTCCTCTTTATTACGCAGTTTCCTGGATCATCGTCCAGTTCCATTCGCTGTACAGCCTTGTCTTCGACAAGAACAGCGGCTGGGCGTGGGGTCTGTCCATCGTCTCGCTGGTGGTCCTGATCCGTGTCTGCCTGATCCCGCTCTTCGTGAAGCAGATCAAGGCGACGCGGAACATGCAGGCGCTCCAGCCGAAGATGAAGGCGATCCAGGAGCGCTACAAGAGCGACAAGCAGCGCCAGTCCGAAGAGATGATGAAGCTCTACAAGGAGACGGGCACCAACCCGCTCTCGAGCTGTCTCCCGATCCTGGCCCAGTCGCCCTTCTTCATCTCGCTGTACCAGGTCCTGAACCACATCGCGCAGGGCAAGACGGTCGGCTTCATCGACAAGCCGCTGCTCGACAGCGCGCGGCAGGCGCACATCTTCGGCGCCCCGCTGTCCGTGAAGTTCATGGACTCGGCCGCCAAGGTCGAGTCGCTGGGCGCCTCGCTCACCGACGTCCGGGTCGTCACGGTCATCATGATCGTCCTGATGTCGGCCTCGCAGTTCTTCACCCAGCGCCAGCTGATGACGAAGAACGTCGACCTCACGGTGAAGACGCCGTTCATGCAG
>NZ_JBFAPH010000172.1:0-14020 GCF_040675635.1 Streptomyces sp. NPDC049577 | reverse complement strand
CCCGCGACGGCATGACGATGGTCGTCGTCACCCACGAGATGGGCTTCGCCCGCTCCGCCGCCAACCGCGTGGTCTTCATGGCGGACGGCCGGATCGTCGAGGACCGCACCCCCGAGGAGTTCTTCACCGCACCCGAGAGCGACCGGGCCAAGGACTTCCTCTCCAAGATCCTCAAGCACTGAGGGGGACGGCCGTCATGAGAACCCACGCGCCGCGCGCCCCTCGCCGCGCCGCCGCCCTGCTGCTGGCCGGTATCGCCCTGCTCGCCGCCGCCTGCGGCAAGGAGGGCAGCCCGCCGGTCAAGGGCCCCGAGCCCGGCAGCCTGCCCGTCTACCGGGTCGCCACCGGTTTCCAGCTGCCCGGCTCGGCCACCTGGCGGCGGGCCAGGAGCCGCGGCCATCTCGTCGTCGGGGCCAAGGAGGACCAGCCCTACATGGGCGAGAAGGACCCCGCCACCGGCACCTACAGCGGATTCGACATCGAGATCGCCCGCATGATGGCCGCCTCCCTCGGCTTCGACCCGAAGACCGTCACCTTCCGCACCATCGCCTCCGCCAACCGCGAAACCGCCCTGCAGAACGGCCAGATCGACTACTACGTCGGCACCTACACCATCAACGACCTGCGCAAACGCCAGGTCGGCTTCGCCGGCCCGTACTACCTGGCCGGACAGTCCCTGCTGATCCGCAAGGACGAGAAGGGCATCGACGGCCCCCAGGACCTCGCCGGCAAGAAGGTCTGCTCGGCCGCCGGCTCCACCCCGCTCCAGCGCATCCAGCGTGACTACCCCAAGGCCAGGGCGGTCGCCTACGACACGTACTCGATCTGCGTCGACAACCTCCTCAGCCTCCAGGTCGACGCCGTCACCACCGACGACACCATCCTCCTGGGCTACGCCGCCAAGGCCCCCGACGAGCTGCGGCTCGCCGGCCGGCCCTTCTCCAAGGAGCCCTACGGCATCGGCGTGCCGCACTCCGACACCGCCCTGCGCCTCGCCCTCGACGACGCCATCGAGCAGCACGAGCGCGACGGCGACTGGAAGAAGGCGTACGACGCCACCCTCGGCCTGTCCGGGGTGCCCGCCCCGCGGCCTCCCGCCGTCGACCGCTACGGAAGCTCCTCCTGATGAACGTGCTCACCGACAACCTCGCCCTCTACGGCAGGGGCCTGCTCGGCACCGTCGAGCTCACCGTCTACGCCTCGCTGCTCGCCCTGGCGCTCGGCCTGCTCATGGCGGCCTTCCGGGTCGCCCCCGTCGGGTCGCTGCGCGTCTTCGGCACCGTCTGGGTGACGGTGCTGCGCAACACCCCGCTCACCCTGCTCTTCTTCGCGGTGCTGCTCGGCCTGCCCCGGTTCGGGATCGTGCTGCCGTTCCAGCTCTTCGCCGTCCTCGCCCTCGGCTGCTACACCTCCGCGTTCATCTGCGAGGCCGTGCGCTCCGGTATCAACACCGTGCCGACGGGACAGGGCGAGGCCGCCCGCAGCCTCGGCATGACCTTCAGCCAGACCCTCGGCGTCGTCGTGCTGCCGCAGGCGTTCCGCGCCGTCATCCCGCCGATCGGCTCGACGCTGATCGCGCTCGCCAAGAACTCGGCCATCGCCGGCTCCTTCAGCGTCACCGAGCTGCTCGGCGTGTACAAACCGCTCAACGAGCTGGGCTACAGCATCATCTGGTCGTTCGTCTGGATCGCCGTCGGCTATCTGTTCGTCACCCTGTCCATCAGCGCGATCTTCAACGTGCTGGAGAAGCGCTGGGGGATCGCCCGATGACCGCCACCGCCCTGTACGACGTCCCCGGCCCGCACGCGCGGTCACGGCACCGGCTGTACGGCGCCGCCGCCACCGTCGTCATCCTCGGCATCCTGGCGTGGGTGCTCTACCTGCTCTTCGACACCCAGCAGTTCACGGCGGCGAAGTGGCGGCCGTTCGAGTACCAGGGCATCCAGGAGCTGCTGCTGCGCGGCCTCGGCAATACGCTCAAGGCCTTCGCGATCTCCGCGGTGCTGGCCCTGGTCCTGGGCGGGGTCCTGGCGAGCGGACGGCTCTCGGAGCACCGGGCGCTGCGCTGGTCGGCCACGCTGCTGGTGGAGTTCTTCCGGGCCATGCCCGTGCTGGTCATGATTTTCTTCGTGTTCGTCGCCCTCAAGGTCCAGCCGCTGCCCGCCCTGGTGACGGGCCTGACCCTGTACAACGGCTCGGTCCTCGCGGAGGTCTTCCGCACCGGCGTGGACTCCGTCGACCGGGGGCAGCGCGAGGCGGCCTACGCGCTCGGGATGCGCAAGACGCAGGTGATGGCCCATGTCCTGGTGCCGCAGGCGGTGCGGGCGATGCTGCCGACCATCATCAGCCAGCTGGTCGTCGCCCTGAAGGACACCTCGCTGGGCTTCCTCATCACCTACGAGGAGTTCCTGCACGCCGGCAAGCTCATCGCCAGCAACCTGGACTACGACCTGCCGTTCATCCCCGTCGTGATGGTCATCTCGCCGATCTACATCGGCATGTGCATGCTGCTGTCCCGGCTGGCCACGGTGGTGGCCCGGCAGCAGCGGCGCAGCGTCAAGACCGAGGCGGTGGAGGTGGCCCCGGCAGAGCCGGGCACGGTGCTGCCGGGGGCGCCCGAGGCGCCGTAGCACCGGTGGGCGGTGGTGCCCGGGTGCGGCCCAAGGCCCGGGGGGCAAGCCCCCCCCAGGCCCCGTCAGGCCCCGTGACGGTCCGGCGGACAGCCGTCAGGCGTCGGCGCCCAGCCACAGGTCCGGGCCGAAGACCTCGTAGTGGATCGACGCCGCCGGCACTCCCGCGGCGAGGAGCTGGCTGCGCACGGCGCGCAGGAAGGGGAGCGGGCCGCAGAGGTAGGCGGTCGTGCCGGCCGGGATGTCGAGCGTGGACAGGTCGGCCGGCCCGGTGCGGTCCGCCGGCCGGGCGGCGTCCTGCGGGTGCTCGTACCAGACGTGGGCGGTCGCGTCCGCGAGCTTCTCCGTGAGCGAGTGGAGTTCGGCGCGGAAGGCGTGGGAGGTCTCGTCGCGGTCGGCGTGCACGGCGATGACGCGGCGGGTGGAGCCGGTCGCGGCGAGGTGGGAGAGCATGCCGATCATCGGGGTGCAGCCGATGCCCGCCGAGGCGAGGAGCACGGGGGAGTCGCCGTCCTCCAGGACGACGTCCCCGAAGGGCACGCCGACCACCAGCGCGTCCCCGACGCCCACGTGGTCGTGCAGATGGTTGGAGACCTCACCGGTGGGGATGCCGGTGACGCGCTTGACGGAGAACTGCAGTCCGTTCTCCGGCTCGCCCGAGAGGCTGTACTGGCGGATCTGCCGGGCGCCGTCGGGCAGGTCGACCTGGACGGAGACGTACTGGCCGGGCCGGAACGCGGGCACCGGGCGGTCGTCGACGGGGCGCACGACGAAGGTGGCCACGTCGGGCGTCTCGGCGTGGCGGGCCACGACCCGGCAGGGCACCCATACGTCGCCCTCCGGCGTGCCCGCCTGCTCGTACAGGCGCCGCTCGATGGCGATGAGGGCGTTCGCCATCAGCCAGTAGACCTCGTCCCAGGCGGCGGCGACCTCGGGGGTGACCGCGTCGCCCAGCACCTCCACGATGGCGGCGAAGAGGTGCTTCTGGACGACCGGGTACTGCTCGGGCACGATGCCGAGCGAGGCGTGCTTGTGGGCGATGCGGGCGAGCATCGCGTCGGGACGGACGTCCGGGTGCTCCACGAGGGCCGTGGCGAAGGCGGCGATGGCGCCCGCGAGGGCCTCGCGCTGGCTGCCGTTGGCCTGGTTGCCCCGGTTGAACAGATCCCGCAGCAGCTCCGGGTGCTCGGCGAAGAGCTTGTCGTAGAAGAGCGGGGTGATCTCACCGATGGCGCCGCCGACGGCGGGCAGCGTGGCGCGGACGATCTCGGTCGACTTCGGGGACAGCATCGGCGGCTCCTCATGTCCGGGCCTCAGCATGTTCGGGCCTCAGCGCGAAGAAAAAACTTGCATTAGAGATTCGCATTAAAGGGTGTGCGACGGCATCGGCGCGGGCGGCGGTGTGTCACCTTCCCGGCCGGGTTTCCAGGCTCAGCAGCACGGGTCCGGTCGGCGCGCCGGTCAACTCTTCGATGGTGAGCGGATCCAGCGCGGCGAAGAACGCCTCCTGCGCCGCGCGCAGCGCGCCCCGCAGCCGGCAGGCGCCGCGCAGCGGGCAGGGTGGCTCGTCCTCGCAGCCCACGACGTCGCCCGCGCCCTCCAGCTCGCGCACGAGCCGGCCCACCGAGCCGGTGCGCCCGGCGGGGGTGAGGGTGAGTCCGCCGCCCCGCCCCCGGCGGGCCTGGACGACCCCAAGGTGCTGCAACCGGCTGACGACCTTCGCGGCGTGCGTGTAGGGCACCCCGACCGCGCCGGCCACCTCGCGGGTGGTCGGCGCCTCGGCGTCGTCCGCCACGGCCAGGCGCATGGCGATGCGCAGGGCGATGTCGGTGCTCTTGTTCAGTCGCACACCGGACACGCTAGCTAATTGGATTCTGAGAGTCCAAATTTCCGGGAGCGGATCCGGTCACCTTTCGGCGGCGCCCGTTCACCAGCCCGCACACCACCAGCACGGCGGCCCAGCCGCCCGTGCACAGCACCTGTGTCCGGGACTCCGGCTGGATCACCATGACGACCAGCACCGCACCGATCGCGAGGAGGGCGAGCCGGGTGAGGTGCGGGAAGAGCCACATGCGCACCGGCGGCCCCGGCACCCCCTGCCGCTCGCGCCGGCGACGCAGCCGGAGCTGGGAGAGGCCGATCAGGAACCAGACGATCAGGATCGTCGCGCCCACGGTGTTGAGCAGGAACGGGAAGACCGTGTCCGGCCAGATCACGCTGAGCACGACGGCGGCGAAGCCGAAGGCGGCCGAGGCCAGAACGGCGGCCCGGGGCACGCCGCGGGTCACCCGGCCGAGGGCGCGCGGGGCGTCACCGCGCTGGACCAGGGAGTAGAGCATGCGCGAGGAGCCGTAGATGTTGGCGTTCATCGCCGACAGCAGTGCGACGAGCACCACGGCGTTCATGATGTGCCCGGCACCCGGGATCCCGATCCGCCCCAGCGTGCCGGCGTACGGGCTGGTGTGCGCGGACGTCCCGTCCCACGGCAGCAGGGTGACGATCAGCGCCATGGATCCGATGTAGAACAGACAGATCCGCCAGACGACGGTCCGGGCCGCCCGGCCCACCGCCCGGACCGGATCGGTGGATTCGGCGGCGGCGATGGTCACGGTCTCCAGCCCGCCGTAGGCGAACACCGCCGCCACCAGGCCGAGCGCCAGTCCGTGCCAGCCGTTCGGCATGAACCCGCCGTGCGCCGTGAGGTGGCGGGTGCCCGGCGGCTCGGCGCCGGGCAGCAGACCGAACACGGCGAGCGCGCCCAGCAGCAGGAACACGCAGATCGCCGCGATCTTCAGGCCCGCGAACCAGAATTCGAGGTCGCCGAAGCGCCGGACGGCCGCCAGATTGCTGCCCGTGAACACGGCCATGAACAGGGTCATCCACGTCCAGCCCGGCACCGCGGGCAGCCAGCCCGTCATGATGTCCGCCGCCCCTATCGCCTCCGCCGCGACGCTGACGACCAGCAGCGACCAGTACAGCCAGCCCGCCGTGAGCCCCGCCCAGCGGCCCAGTGCCCGGCTCGCGTGGACGGAGAACGAACCGGTGGCCGGTTCCGCGGCCGACATCTCCGCCAGCATCCGCATGACCAGCAGCACCAGACCGCCGGCCAGGACGTAGGCGACGATGATCGCCGGCCCGGCGGCCCTGATGCCCACGCCCGAGCCGACGAACAGGCCCGCTCCGATGGCGCCGCCCAGCGCGATCATCGACAGATGGCGCTGCTTGAGCCCGCGCGAGAGCGCGGCCTCCGTCGTAGTCGGTGGCGCGGAGCGGACCGGGGTGGGGGGTGGAGCGAGCATGGTGGACCGTCCTGGTTGTTCGAGGGCAGGGGTGGAACCTCTACCTACCGAACGCCGCCCCGCCGCACCCCTCGTGACCGCCCGTTCTGTCAGGTCGCGACACGGCCGGACGGTCCCCGAGATTGACAGCACGTCAACACGCGACGAATCTGGCCTGGCCGGAGATCGAAACGATCTCCGGCCGAAGACGTTCTCGACCCCTCGGAGGCAGTAGTGGTAAAGGTGCGCGCACGCGGCGCTCAATACGGGAGAGCGCTGGCCGCGCTCGGCGCGGCCTCGGCGCTGGCGGCGGGTGCCGCCGCCCCCGCGGCCGCCGCCGCGCCCGCCCGGGGCGGTGAGCGCTACGTCGCCCTCGGCGACTCGTACACCTCCGGCCCCGGCATCCCGCGGCAGACGGACGAGAACTGCGCGCGGTCCAGCGTCAACTACCCGTCCCTCGCCGCCAAGCAGCTGCACCAGAAGTCCTTCAAGGACGTCAGCTGCAGCGGCGCCACCACCGGCGACATGTGGCGCGCCCAGGGCACCAACGCGCCGCAGCTGAACGCGCTCGGCAAGAACACCCGGCTCGTCACCCTCGGCATCGGCGGCAACGACATCGGCTTCGGCGACATCATCCGCACCTGCGCCGGGCTCGCCTCCTCCGACCCGGCCGGCGCCCCCTGCCGCAAGCAGTTCACCCCCGGCGGCAAGGACGAGCTCACCGCGCGGATCAACGCCACCGCCCCCAAGATCGCCAAGGTGCTGCGGGACGTCCACAAGAAGGCCCCGAACGCCCGCGTGATCCTGGTCGGCTACCCGACGATCATGCCGGACAACGGCGTCGGCTGCCTCCCGTCCCTGCCCATCGCCCTCGGCGACGTGCCGTACCTGCGGGACACCGAGAAGCGGCTGAACACCATGCTCCGCGCGCAGGCGCGCGCCGCGCACATCCGCTTCGCGGACACCTACCGGCCGACCGCCGGCCACGACGTCTGCAAGCCCACCGCGGACCGCTGGGTCGAGGGCGCCCGCCCCGAGAACCCGGCCGCGCCCTTCCACCCCAACGCCCGGGGCGAGCAGGCCATGGCCACGGCAGTGGTCGCGGCGGTGCGCGCACACTGAGGCCTCGCCGGCGGACAGTTCTTCTGCCGCCGCCGTCCCCTGTCGGCGTGCGGGCCCCGCGAGTAGGCTCCGGGGCCCGTTCGCCCGAATGGAGGCAGAGATGATCCTCCCGAGTCCCGCGCGCCGCCGCGGGCGCCTGCCGGCCCTGGTCGCCACCGCGGCCACGGCCGGCCTCGTCGCAGCGCTGGGCACCGTCCCGGCCACCGCGGTTGACGCCCCGTCAGTCAGTACGCCCGCCAAGTCGCCCGTCGCCGTCGGCTACGGCGGCGCCGTCGCCAGCGTCGACCCCGACGCCTCGGCCGCCGGCATCGAAGTGTTGCGCGAGGGCGGCAACGCCGTGGACGCCGCCGTCGCCACCGCCGCCGCGCTCGGCGTGAGCGAGCCGTACTCGGCCGGCATCGGCGGTGGCGGCTACTTCGTCCACTACGACGCGCGCACGCACAAGGTCGAAACCCTCGACGGCCGTGAACGCGCCCCGCTCAGCGCCGGAGCGGACCTCTTCCTGGAGCACGGCAAGCCCATCCCCTTCGCCGACGCGGTCACCAGCGGCCTGAGCGTCGGCACCCCCGGCACCCCCGCCACCTGGGACACCGCCCTGCGCACCTGGGGCAGCCGCTCGCTGGGCCGGGTCCTGCGCCCCGCGGAGCGCCTGGCGCGCGACGGCTTCACCGTCGACGCGACCTTCCGGAAGCAGACCGCCGACAACCAGGCGCGGTTCAAGGACTTCCCCGCCACCGCCAAGCTCTTCCTGCCCGGCGGCAAGCCCCCCGAGATCGGCTCCCGGCTGAAGAACCCCGACCTCGCCAGAACCTATGAACTCCTGGGCGAGCAGGGCGTCGACGCCCTCTACCGCGGGGCCGTGGGCCGCGACCTCGTACGGACCGTGCGCAAGCCGCCCGTCGACCCGGCCTCCCACCGCGTCGCCCGCCCCGGCGACCTGACCGCGCGGGACCTCGGCGCGTACGCCGCCGAGAAGCAGGCCCCGACCCGGACCTCCTACCGAGGCCTGGACGTCTACGGCATCGCCCCCTCCTCCTCCGGCGGCACGACCGTCGCCGAGGCGCTCAACATCCTCGAACGCGGCGACCTGCGACGGCTGGACGCCACCACCTATCTGCACCGCTACCTGGAGGCCAGCCGGATCGCCTTCGCCGACCGCAACCGCTGGGTGGGCGACCCCGCCTTCGAGGACGTCCCCACCCGGCAGCTGACCTCCCAGCGCTTCGCCGACTCGCGCGCCTGCCTGGTCAAGGACGACGCCGTCCTCGTCAGCCCCCTCCGGCCCGGCGACCCACGCCATCCCACGCCCTGCGGCGCGACCGGCCGCGCGGCGCCCACCCCCTACGAGGGGGAGCAGACCACCCATCTCACGGTCGCCGACAAGTGGGGCAACGTCGTCGCCTACACCCTCACCCTGGAGCAGACCGGCGGCAGCGGCATCACCGTCCCCGGGCGCGGGTTCCTGCTCAACAACGAGCTCACCGACTTCTCCTTCACCCCGGTGACACCCGGCGTGCACGACCCGAACCTGCCGGGTCCGGGCAAGCGGCCGCGCTCCTCGATCTCCCCGACGATCGTCCTCGAGGACGGCCGGCCCGCCTTCGCCCTCGGCTCACCCGGCGGCGCGACCATCATCACCACCGTCCTGCAGACCCTCCTCAACCACGTCGACCGGGGCATGCCCCTCGTCGACGCGATCGCCGCCCCCCGCGCCAGCCAGCGCAACGCGGCCGCCACCGAGCTCGAACCCGGGCTGTGGGACAGCGCGGTGCGGGCCCGGCTGGAGGCGAAGGGCCACCGCTTCACCCTCAACCCCGAGATCGGTGCGGCGACGGGCGTCCAGCGCCTGCCGGACGGCCGCTGGCTGGCGGCGGCGGAGAGGACGCGGCGGGGCGGGGGCTCGGCGATGGTGGTCAGGCCAGCGCCGGAATGAGGTGCTCGCCGTACGCGTCGATCGTCGCCTCCCGCGCGTCGTGCATCGCGTACAGCGCGAACTGGTCCACCCCCAGCTCCCGCAGCCGCTCCAGCCGCTCCCGGTGGGCCTCCACCGGGCCGAGCAGGCAGAAGCGGTCGACGATCTCGTCCGGCACGAAGTCCGTCGACGGGTTGCCCGCCCGCCCGTGGTGGCTGTAGTCGTAGCCCGCACGCTGCTTGATGTACGAGGTGAGCGCCTCGGGCACCATGCCCGAGGCCTCCCCGTACCGGCTCACCAGGTCCGCGACGTGGTTGCCGACCATCCCGCCGAACCAGCGGCACTGCTCCCGCGCGTGGGCGAGGTCGTCGCCGACGTACGCCGGGGCGGCGACGCAGATCGTCAGCGCGTCCGGGTCGCGGCCGGCCTCCGCCGCGGCGGCGCGGACGGCGTGGATCATCCACTCGGTCAGATACGGGTCGGCGAGCTGGAGGATGAACCCGTCAGCCACCTGCCCGGTCAGGGCGAGCGCCTTGGGCCCGTAGGCCGCCACCCACACCGGCAGCCGGCCCTCGCGCACCCACGGCAGCCGCACCGTGGTGCCGCCCACATCCGCCTCGCGGCCCTCGGCGAGGTCCCGGATGACGCGGACCGCGTCGCGCAGCGCGGCCAGCGTGTTGGGCCGGCGGCCGGCGACCCGCATCGCCGAGTCGCCCCGGCCGATGCCGCACACCGTGCGGTTGCCGTACATGTCGTTGAGGGTGGCGAAGGTCGAGGCGGTCACCTCGGGCGTACGGGTGGAGGGATTGGTGACCATGGGCCCCACGATCAGCCGCTCGGTGTGGTCGAGGATCCGGCTGTGGATCACGAAGGGTTCCTGCCACAGCACGGCGGAGTCGAAGGTCCAGCCGTAGCGGAACCCGGCCGCCTCGGCGCGCCGCATGAGGTCGACGACGGCGGTGGCGGGCGGGTCGGTCTGGAGGACGAGGCCGAAGTCCAACGCTGGTGCTCCTTACGCGAATGACAGGGGTTACGCGAGGTACTGGCAGGTGGAGCGGGGCAGATAGCGGCCGTGCCCGGCCCGTCCGGTGAACCGCCGCCGGTCGATGACGACCTCGCCGCGCGAGAGGACCGTCTCCACCCGGCCGGTGATCTCCTTGCCCTCGTACGCCGAGTAGTCGACGTTCATGTGATGGGTGGCGGCGGAGAGCGTCTGCCGGGCCTTGGGGTCGTAGACGACGATGTCGGCGTCGGCGCCCGGCGCGATGGTGCCCTTGCGCGGGGCGAGGCCGAACATCCGGGCCGGGGCGGCGCAGGCGATCTCGATCCAGCGACGGCGGGTGAGGTGCCCGTCGACGACGGCCTGGTGCAGCAGGTCCATGCGGTTCTCGACGCCGGGCAGCCCGTTGGGGATCTTCGAGAAGTCCCCGCGGCCCAGCTCCTTCTGGCCGGTGAAGCAGAAGGGGCAGTGGTCGGTGGAGACGACCTGGAGATCGCCGGTGCGCAGGGCCCGCCACAGCGCGGCCTGGTGCTCGCGGGGCCGCAGGGGCGTGGAACAGACGTACTTGGCGCCCTCGAACCCGGGCTCGGCCAGGTTGTCGGTGGACAGGAAGAGGTACTGCGGGCAGGTCTCGCCGAACACCGGCAGGTCCAGCGCCCGGGCCCGGGCCAGTTCGGCGACGGCCTCCTGGGCGGAGACGTGGACCACGTACAGCGGGCTGCCGGCGACCCGCGCGAGGGCGATGGCGCGGTGGGTGGCCTCGGCCTCCAGCAGCGCCCTGCGGACCTCGCCGTGGTGCCGGGGGTCGGTGCGTCCGGCGGCGAGGGCCTGTTCCACCAGGACGTCGATGGCGATGCCGTTCTCGGCGTGCATCATGATCAGCCCGCCGTTGCCGGCGGCGCGCTGCATGGCCCGCAGGATCTGCCCGTCGTCGCTGTAGAAGACCCCGGGGTAGGCCATGAAGAGCTTGAACGAGGTGCAGCCCTCGGCCACGAGGTGGTCCATCTCCTTGAGCGTTCCCTCGTTCACGTCGGAGAGGATCATGTGGAAGCCGTAGTCGATCGCGCACCGGCCCTGCGCCTTGGCGTGCCAGGCGTCCAGCCCCTCGCGCAGGGACCGGCCGCGGCTCTGCACCGCGAAGTCGACGACCGTCGTCGTGCCGCCCCAGGCCGCGGCGCGGGTGCCGGTCTCGAAGGTGTCGGAGGAGAAGGTGCCGCCGAAGGGCAGTTCGAAGTGCGTGTGCGCGTCGACGCCGCCGGGGACGACGTACCGGCCGGTGGCGTCGATGGTCACGTCGGCGGTCCAGCTCCCGGCCGCGGTGCTGCCGGGGGCGGCCAGGGCGGCGACGCGGCCGTCCTCGACGAGCACGTCCGCCGTGGTCTCCTCGGCGGCGGTGATGACCAGGCCGCCGCGGATGAGCGTGCGGGTCATGGCTGCTCCTTTCCGCCGACGGCCTGCTGGACCTGGCGCAGCGCCTGTTCGAGCATCCAGGCGCCCTCCTCGGCCTCGGCGACGGTGAGGGAGAGCGGGGGAGCGATGCGCAGCACGTTGCCCGGGCGGCCGCCCTTGCCGATCAGCAGGCCGTGGTTGCGGGCGTGTTCGAGGGCGAGGGCGGCGGCGCGCGGCGAGGGCGAGCCGTCCGGCTCGGTCAGCTCGATGCCGATCATCAGGCCGCGGCCGCGCACCTCGCGGACCACGGGCAGCCCGGCGGCGACGGCGCGGAGCCGTTCGATGAGGAGACCGCCGACGCGACGGGCGTTGCCCTGGAGGTCGTGCTCCAGGAGGTGGGTGAGGTTGGCGAGTCCGGCGGCCATGGTGACGGGGCTGCCGCCGAAGGTCGAGATGGAGTTGGCGTCCAGGCAGTTCATGACCTCGGCGCGGGCCACGACGCCACCGATGGACATGCCGTTGCCGATGCCCTTGGCGAAGGTGAGCAGATCGGGCGGGCCGCTCGCGGCGTGCGCCTGCCAGCCCCAGAAGTGGTCGCCGGTACGGCCCCAGCCGGTCTGCACCTCGTCGCTGATCCAGAGGATGCCGTGCCGGTCGAGAACCTCGCGGAACGCGGCGAACAGCCCGTCGGGCGGGGAGGTGAAGCCGCCGACGCCCTGCACGGGTTCGGCGATCAGCGCGGCGACGGGACCGTGCGTCTGGCCGAGCATGTCCTCCAGGTCGGCGACGCACGCCTCGGTGAACCGCTCGTCGGACAGCTCGGCGTAGGGCCCGCTCGTGCGCACGCCGCCGTGCACGTAGAGGGTCTGGAGCGGGGAGAGACTGGTCGGCGACCAGGCGGTGTTGCCGGTGATGCCGACCGTCGTGAAGGAGCGGCCGTGGTAGCTGTTGCGCATGGCCAGGACCTGGTTGGAACGCCGGTGGACGGTGGCCAGCAGCAGGGCCGTGTCGTTGGCCTCGGTGCCGGAGGTGGTGAAGAAGACGCGGGCGTCGGGGATGCCGGAGAGGGCGGCGATGCGCTCGGCCAGCTCGACCATGTGCCGGTCGAGGTAGAGCGTGGAGGTGTGCAGGATGCGCCCGGCCTGCTCGGCGACCGCCTTGGTGACCTCGGGCAGCGCGTGGGCGGTCATCGTGGTGAGGATGCCGCCGAAGAAGTCCAGGTAGCGCCGGCCCTCGGCGTCCCAGACGTGCCGGCCCTCGCCGTGCGTGAGCTCCAGCGGCTCTTGGTAGTAGAGGGCGAGCCACTCGGGCATCACGGCGCGGTGCCGCTCGTGCAGGGTGCTCACGGCCGCACCAGCCCCTCGTACGCGTCGGGCCTGCGGTCGCGGTAGAACGCCCACTGGTGCCGTACGTCCTCGATCAGCGAGAAGTCGAGGTCGCGGACGACGAGCTCCTCCTTGGTGTCGCTGGCGACGTCACCGACGAACTGCCCGCGCGGATCGACGAAGTAGGACGTGCCGTAGAAGTCGTTGTCGCCGTACTCCTCCTGGCCGACCCGGTTGATGGCGGCGACGAAGTACTCGTTGGCGACGGCCGCCGCGGGCTGCTCCAGGCGCCACAGATGGGCCGACAGGCCGCGGGAGGTCGCGGACGGGTTGTAGACCAGCTGGGCGCCGTTGAGGCCGAGTTGGCGCCAGCCTTCGGGGAAGTGGCGGTCGTAGCAGATGTAGACGCCGACCCGGCCGACGGCGGTGTCGAAGACGGGCCAGCCCAGGTTCCCGGGCCTGAAGTAGAACTTCTCCCAGAACCCCTTGACCTGCGGGATGTGGTGCTTGCGGTACTTCCCGAGGTAGCTGCCGTCCGCGTCGATCACGGCGGCGGTGTTGTAGTAGAAGCCGGACCGCTCGACCTCGAAGACCGGCACGACGATCACCATGCCGGTCTCGCGGGCCAGTTCGCGCATCCGGCGCACGGTGGGGCCGTCCGGTACCGGCTCGGCCCAGCGGTAGTGCTCCTCGTCCTGGACCTGGCAGAAGTAGGGGGCGTTGAAGACTTCCTGGAAGCCGATCACCTTGGCGCCCTGCGCGGCGGCGGCGCGGGCGTGCTCCTCGTGCTTGGCGATCATCGACTCGGTATCACCCGTCCAGGTGGCCTGGACCAGTGCGGCGCGGACTGCGTGGGTCATTGCTGCTCCTCTGCCGGGGCGTGAGCCAGCGGACACGCGAAGATCCCGCGTGTGCATGCGACCGTAGGACCCGGCACCCCGTGGGGCAAGACCGTCGCGGGCGTGGCGTCGGGCCGCCCGCGCCGAGGAGCCCGGCCGAGATGACAGAAAGGCATCCTTGCAAGTTTGCCTGTCTTTTTCTAGGGTGGCGCCATGACCGCCACCACGCTCGACCCGAAGACCGCCCTCGTCCTCGTCGACCTGCAGAAGGGCATCACCGCCCTGCCGACCGTCCATCCCGCCGAGGAGATCGTCGAGCGCGGCGCCCGGCTGGCCGCCGCCTTCCGCGAGCGCGGCCTGCCCGTCGTCCTGGTCCGCGTCGTCGGCACCGCGCCCGGGCGCGCGGAGGCCCCGAACCGCACCGGCCGCCCCCCGGCCGGCTTCGCCGACCTCGTGCCCGGGCTCGACCGGCAGGACGACGACATCGTCGTCACCAAGCACAACTGGGGCGCCTTCCACGGCACC
>NZ_JBFAPH010000171.1:0-14029 GCF_040675635.1 Streptomyces sp. NPDC049577 | reverse complement strand
CGCAGCACCTCGGACTCCCGCGACGTCAGCGGACTCTCGCTGCCGCCCCACGCGGCCAGGGCCAGCTTCGGGTCGATGGACCGCTGGCCGGCCGCCACCCGGCGGATCGCGGTGGCCAGTTCGTCCGGCGGCGCGTCCTTCAGCAGATATCCCGAGACGTGCGCGGCCAGGGCCCGGCGCAGGGTGCCCGGACGGCCGAGGTTGGTGAGGATGAGCGTCCGGCACTCCGGCATCCGCTCCCGCAGCTCGGCCGCGGCGGTCAGACCGTCGACCCCCGGCAGGTCGATGTCGATGATCGCCACGTCCGGCCGGTGCTTGAGCGCCGCGTCCACGATCTCGTCGCCGCGCTCCAGCTCGCACACGACCTCGATGTCATGCTCCAGGTTCAATAGCGCCACCAGCGCTCCGCGGACCATGTTCATGTCCTCGGCCAGAAGTATCCGTATCACCGGGCTGCCCTCATCTGTTGCCGTCTGCGGGTCGGGTGTGGGGGTAAAGCGGGGGGTGCTGCGGGGGTGCTTCGAAGGTGCTGTGGGGGAGGTGGGATCTTACCAATACTTGATCATGCGGTATGAGAGTTATTGCGGAGAGTTATACGGAATCCGCAATTCAGGCGCCCGGGCCGCCGGCCGCGAACTCTGCGTCACGCAAGGCCCGTTGGCCGGCCCCACCCCCAGCGGGGGCCTCGGCCGTCAGGCGGAACGTGCCGTCGTCGGCGTGGCCGAAGGTCAGCCGGCCCCCGATCGCCTCCAGCCGCGTCGCCAGGTTCCCGAGGCCGCTGCCGCTGTCCGGGGAGGCGTCGCGATGGCCGGGATCAGCACCGTCGTTGACCACGGCCAGCCGCACGCGGGCGTCGTGGAACCGGGTCACGGTGATGGCGCAGTGCGTGGCCCTGCTGTGCCGCAGGAGGTTGGTGACCGCTTCCCGCAGCACGGTCGCGAGGACGGTGTCGACCTGGCGGTCGACCGGTCCGAGGGAGAAGTCGATCCGCACGTCGACCTCGGCGGCGCCCAACACCGAGCGTGCGGAGGCGACTTCCTGCTCCAGCGACATCTCCCGGTAGCCGCTGGCGACGGTGCGCACGTCGGCCAGGGACTGGCGCGAAATCGTCAGCACCTCGGCGACCTCGTCGACGGCCTGCTCGGGCTGGACGTGGATGAGGCGGCGGATGAGCTCGGTCTTGAGGGTGATGGAGGAGAGGCTGTAACCGAGCAGGTCGTGCAGGTCGCGGGCGAAACGGAGCCGTTCCTGGGCGACGGCCATGCGGGCGAGTTCGTCGCGGGTCTCATGGAGTTCGTGGATCACTCGGGAGAGGTGTGTGAGGCCGTAGACGGTGATGCCGCAGAGCAGCGACGACTGGCTGAAGTAGATGCTCATGTCCCAGGCCTGGCCGCTCAGCAGCGGACCGGCGAACATGCCGACGCCCAGCACCCCGTACAGCGTCCAGGCCACTCGCGGCGGCAGGAGCAGGAGGAGCGACCCGGCGAAGAAGCCGGCCATGGATCCCCACCAGTCGTGCAGGAGAACGACCGGCAGATAGCTGAGGATGCCCTGGCAGCCCAGGGTCAGGTACTTGAGCCGCCCCAGGCGACGCTGGATCCACGGTGTGGAGTGGCAGTACTGCAGGACGGCGTTCACCGCCAGCCCGGCGAGGTTCCAGCCCTTCTGAGTGCCGGTCAGATCCTCGCCCAGCACATTGATCGTGATGACGTGGACATAGCTCAGCAGCATGGCCAGGAGAATGCCCCGGGCCAGCCGGGGGGCGGGCAGCCTGACAGTGCTCCCGGCGTCGGCTCTGCCTTCCGCGGCGCCCTCCCGGGTGCCGTCGGATCGCTCGGCGGTCTCCATCCGTGGTCCAGCCCCCCTTCATCATGACGTCCTCGATCGCACCGCACCCCCTCACCATAGGTGCACGATGCAGGCAGGCTCTCCGGCTCTCGTGGCTCTCCGGGCTCTCCGTCTCGACGGTCTCCCAGCACCGGTTCACATGGCGGGACCGTCGACCGCGAACTCCCGTGCCGGCACGACCGGTTCATCGTCGTCCGGAACTGCCGGGGCCTCTGCCTCCAAGCGAAACACGCCCTCGTCCGAGCGGCTGAAAATCAACCGCCCACCGACGGCCTCCAGCCGCGTGGCCAGATTGCCGAGGCCGCTGCCGCTGTCCGGCGACACGTCCCGGTGAGCGGGATCGGCACCGTCGTTGACCACCGAGAGACGGACCCGCCCCCGTCCGGAACGCGCCACGGAAATCACGCAGCTGCCGGCCTTGCTGTGCCGCAGCACGTTCGTGACGGCTTCCCTCAGCACCGTGGCGAGGACCGTGTCGACCTGCCGGCTCACCTTGTCCAACGAGATGTCGGTCCGCACGCCCACCTCCGCCGCCGTCAGGACCGACCGGGCGGAGAGGAGTTCCTGCTCCAGCGACATCTCGCGATAGCCACTGGCGACGGTGCGCACGTCGGCCAGGGACTGGCGAGAAATGGCCAGTACCTCCGCGACCTCGCGCACGGCCTGCTCGGGCTGGACCGGGATCAGACGGCGGATCAGCTCGCTCTTGAGCGTGATGGACGAGAGGCTGTAGCCGAGGAGATCGTGCAGATCCCGGGAGAAGCGCAGCCTCTCCCGCGTCACGGCCATGCGGGCGAGCTCGCGCCGGGTGTCGAGCAGAGCCTGGATCACTTGGGAGAGGTGCGACAGCCCGTAGACGACGACGCCGCAGAGCATCGTCATCTGGCTGTGGTAGAGGCTTACCTCCGCGGTGCGACCGCTCAGGAGCGGGGAGAAGAACATGCTGGCGCTCACCGCCCCGTACAGCGCCCAGGCCGGTCGCGGCGGTAGCAGCAGGAGGAGCGATCCGGCGAGGAATCCGGCCATGTTCCCCCACCAGTTCCCGTAGATCACGATCGGCAGGTAGGTGAACAGCGCCTGGATGCCCAGCGTCAGGTACTTGCGCCGCCCCAGACGACGCGGGGCCTCGGGCGCGGAGTGGAAGTACTGCATGAAACAGATGGCGAAGAGCCCGAGGAGGCCGAGGGCCAGTGCACCATGGCTGAACTTCTGGCCCAGCAGGTTCAGCACGGTCATTCCGGCGTACGAAAGCAGCGACACGACGAGGATGCCGCGCGCCAGCCGGGGGGCGGGGAGGACGGGGCCGGGATGGCGGGGCCCTCCCTCGGTCTCACCCCCCGGCTGGCCCGTCCCTCCGGACCGATCGCGAGGTTTCATCCGCGTCGCCGCCCCTCCATCGTCACACGCCCCCACCGTGTCGGCAGCATAAGTGAAGCAAGTCCGGGCCGCAGTAAGGATGTGCGCTACGCGAACAGAGGGCTGCCCGAACGGCTACACGAACAAGGGAATCGGGTTGAGGTTCTCGTACGCGGTGGGTTCCGGGAGCCGCCCGAGGGCGACGGGCACGTCGTACAGCCGGCCGACCTCGCGCTGTGGGACACCGTCGAACTCGACCAGCACATCGAGGGACTCGCCTTCCACCCCGTGCTGCCGCTGCTCGGCGTCACCACGGAGGAGGGCGACGAGGTGCGCCGCGAGGGCACCCTCCTGCTCTACGAGCCCGCCGCCCGGCGGCACACCGCCCACCGCTTCGACGGCGTGGGCGCGGACGCCCTGCGCTGGCTCGACGAGCAACGGCTGGAGGTCACGTTCGCCGTGCCGGACGTCCGCTACGAGCGGGACGGCTGCGACGCGTACGAGCGCTGCGTCGCCCGGCTGGAGGACGGCGCGCTCACCTTCGGTCCCCGGACCCCGGTGGACGACGGCGCGGTCTTCCTGGGCGATCCGGTCGCTCCGGGCGTCTGGCCGGGCCGCGAACGCCTGGCGGCTCTCGCCGGGTCCGCGGGGCGCAGCTGGTCCCCGCGCGACGCGGTGACCGCCGTCGAGCCCCTGCGCGACGGGCGGCTGTTGTGCGTGCGCGACCACAGCGTCCTGCTGGAGTGCTGGACGCCTGGCGGCGAGCTGCTGTGGTCCGTCCCCGTGCCGGACGACACGTTTCACCGCGCGGGCGGCGAACTGTACGTCGCGCCGGACGAACGGACGGCCTGGGTGACGGTGCTCATCGGCACCAGCGACGACAAGAAGACCCTGCTCCAGCGCGTCGACCTGGCCGACGGCTCCGTCGTGGCCGAGCGCCGGCTCGGCTTCCCTGTCGTCCTCTCCGCCCGCACGGACGGCGTCTGGGCGGCCCGCGACTCCCGCGACCTGTGGCCTCCGGCCCGGTGGGCGCCCTCGGACGCGGTCGTGTTCACGCCGACGGGACGGGAACTGGCAGCGGTGGCTTTGGGCGAGTACGACCGCCGGACGGACGAGTTCCGTGTCCCGAACTCACCGCACCTGCTGTTCGTGCAGGAGCGGGAGCCGGGCGAGAAGTGGGTGGTGCGGGTCGGGCCCGACGGCATCGAGCCGCTGTTCCTGTTCGGGTGGGAGTCGGGCGGGCACGGGGTGATGGCCGGGGACGGCCTCGTCCACACCGGTGGTACGCGCCTCGTGCGGCGCACGTTCCCCGAGGGGGAGGTGGTGTGGACGTACGAGGCCGGGTCGACGGTACTGGGCGTGGACGCGCGGGGCGGCTACGTCTACGTCGTGACGGCGGCACGGGAGTTGGTGACGTTGCGGGCGGAGGACGGCGAAGAAGCCGGCCGCGTGCCGACCGCTGCCGGCTCGCACGTCTTCACTCCGCTGAGCCTGCGCATCGCGCCGGGAGACGGGGAACTGCTGATCGGAACGGCGGAGGGGCGGGTTCTCGCGATGCGAGCGCCCTGACGAATGCCTGCCAGGCGGGGGCGGGGAAGGCGAGTGCGGGGCGGTGGGGGCGTTTGCTGTCGCGTATGTGGACGGTGGCACCGCCTTGGGACCATTCGAGGCAACCGCCACCGCCTTCACCGTTGCTGTGGCTGGACTTATGCCAGCCCGAACGGAAGAGCGGCGGAATTGTTCTCATGAGGAATCTCCTTCATGACCATCCTGATGAAGGTCGCGCTGTCACGGGGCGACAGCGCGCATGCGCTGACCCAAGCGAACGCGTCACGATGGCGTCGAACAAGGTCCGGGTCCTCGACCGAGACGCTCCTTGAGGCGCCCTCCTCATAGGCGATCGTGATGTTGTCATGCAAGGTGTACAGCGTCAATTGCCCACAGAGAGCCGGGTACTCCGTGTGTGCAAACGGCAGCACCTGAACGAGGATCGGTGACCCGCTCGCAAGGTCCGCCAGCGTGGCAAGTTGCTCGTACCAGACGCCGGGCGTGCCAACGGGACGTCGTAGCACTGCCTCGTCGACGACATACGCGATGCGCGGGGGCGAGTCGGACCGCAGAAGCTTCTTGCGACCCATGCGTTCCGCCACCAGCTCTTCGACCTTCTCCTCAGTCCGCCGATGGTCAAAGCCACGGAACAGCTCGCGAGCGTAGCCTTCTGTCTGGATCAGCCCAGGGATGAAGTAGCCAGCGAACTCCTTGATGAACTCGGCTTGGTTTTCGAGGTCCAACCGCCGCTGAATGTTGTCGGGAAACGGCTCGTGCCGTGCGGTCTCATAGATCCGCTCGAAGATGCCGTCCGTCCCGAACGCCGCGTCGAGCAGCGGCGGCAGCTCCGGTGGCGGCACGACCTCCGCGACCTCCACACGCGCCAGGTGACTGCTGCTGTAGCGGACGATCTTTCCGAGTCGCGCCAGGCTCAGCCCCGCCTTCTCGCGCTGCATGCGCATCTCCGCACCGAACAGGTGCCGTGCGGACCGTCCCGGCGTGAGCTGACGTCGCCGTCGTGGCATGGCGGACTCCCCCCGTCATCCCTGGATCGAGGTGGGGACACGTACCCCTTCCGCAGCGTACGCGCGGAGCGCAACGCTGGGGGCACACACGGTCATTACCCCCCACTCACGAGGTATCCCCCATGCTCAAGAAGTCCTCCGGCCGCCGTTCCGCGCCGTGCGCGGAGTGCCTGCGCATCAAGGCCGCGTACTACGCCGCCTCACGCACGGGTGATCGTGCCCTCGCCCTGTCGTGGATCACGGCGATGGGCCGGCACTTCCGGGCCGTGCACTGACTCACGGCAACCAGCGCACCGGCGAGGCCTCACGGAAGTGAACGAGCGCGTCGAACGCGTCGGCCAGGGAATCGACGGCAAGGAACCCGGTCCCGTCGTGGGACGGGTCGTAGACGCCACTGATGACGCGCAGCTTCGCCGGTCCGTCCCGGTCGTCGCGGCGGGGGTCCGACCAGCCCTCGGGGAGCCGCGCGTCGACGAGGTCCGCACCCGGGGCGGGGACGGCGTGGACGCCGAGGTCGCCGTGGTGGAAGCCGATCGCCACGGACACGTACGCACTGCCGTGACGTCCGCGCAGCACGCTGCCGACGGTGGCCTGCGGGCCGCGTTCGGGGGCCATGCCCAGGGTGACCTCGGTCGCCGACGTGTGGGCGATGCCGTCCCAGTAGACGACGCGCCGGCCGGCCCACTCGTCGATCGCATCGGCCCAGGTGACCGCGTCGCCCGCGTAGTTGTCGCGGCCGGCGACGCTGCGTTCGTGGAAGGCGACGATCAGCCGCATCCGGGCGACTATGTCCCCCTCGGCCCCCGGCACCGCACTGACCAGCGCCAGCGCGTCGCGGGCGTGCTCGGCGAACGGGCGCCCGGGGTGCACGCCCTGGGCGCGCTGCACGTGCTCGTCGAGGCGGTGTGCGGTCCGGATGGGCTCCAGGTGACCGGCCAGTTCCGCGAGCCGTTCCGGGGCGGAAAGCCGGACGTGGTCGAGGACGGCGTCGTAGTCCGCGGGCCCCGCCTGCACCGGCTTGACGCCGAAGATCCGGACGGGGTCGTCCGCGTGGTCCTGGTTGAACGCGCGTATCCACTCCAGCGCCCCGGCCATTTCTGCCGTGCGCTGGGGACGCCACGCGTCGGCCAGGGCATCCTCGGCCGAACCCTCGCCGCCGTTGACGTACGCGTCGAGGCGGGCGCCGACGCCGGCACTGTCCTGGACGGCCAGCGCCCGGAAGCCGTGGTGCCGGACGAGCCGCCGGAAGAGCTGGTCCTGTGTGCCGAAGACCTCTCGGGAGAAGCGCGTGGACTCCCCGATGCCGACGATCGAGGCGCCGGCGGCGATCGTCTCGGCGAGCTCGTCGAATGCGGCGCCGGTGAGCGGTGGGACGGTGGCGGTGTTCATGCCGCACAGCCTCACACCTGAAGTTTGCTTGAGGTCAAGATCGCGGTGTGGGCCGGGGGTCTGCAGCCCCCCGGCGACGTGAGCGATCGGCTCAGCTCAGCCGCTCGTCGGCGTAGAAGGCCATCGCGTCGCGCTGGTACTCGGCCAGCCCGTCGGCGATCCTGTCGTAGTTCTCCCGGAACCGCGGGTCGTCGACGTAGGTCCGGCCCAGGCCCTTGTAGGCGCAGGCGTTCGGGGTCCAGAAGCGGCAGATGCCCTGGTAGTGGGCGTCGATCTCGGCCTGGACGGCCGGGTCGCCGACCGGGGTGCCGGCCACCATGTGCTCCGCCAGGCGGATCATCTGGGCGGTCACCTCACGCTGCCAATGCTCGGTGTCCTCGGGGGTCATCGTCTCGACGGCCCGCCGGGACTGCTCCCACTGCTCGGGCCAGCGCTCCCGCACCTCCGCGTCGAGCTCGGGGTCGGAGGCGTCGAAGCCCTCGAAGAGGTTCTCGGGCCGGTTGATCTTCGCCATGTCCTTGTCCTTGTTCTCCTCCAGTTCGGCGATGGTGCGGCCGACCGTGCGAGCCAGCGTCTCCAGCCGGTCCCGTTCCACCAGCAGCCGCCGGTGGTGCTCGCGGAGCACGGCCACCTGGTCGAGCCCGCTGTCCAGGACCGCCTGGATCTCCCGCAGCCCCAGGCCCAGCTCCCGCATCAGCAGGATCTGCTGCAACCGCAGCAGCTCGGCCTCCTCGTAGTAGCGATGCCCGTTGCTCCCGATCCACGCGGGCGGCAGCAGGCCGATCTCGTCGTAGTGGCGCAGGGTCCGGGACGTCACTTTGGACATCCGGGCCACGTCCGCGATCGACCAGGCCATTGTGCGTGCCTCCCATCGCCGGGCCGGTCCCTCCGGCCCACAGGGAAGACCGTAGAAGTTGACGCAACGGAAAGCGCAAACCCTCTAACGGGGCGCGGCGCGGTCCTTGCGGAAGGCGCCCGGCGCGGTACCGAATTCCCGCTTGAAGGCGTTGGCGAAGGCGAACTCCGAGGCGTAACCGACCTGGCGCGCGACGGCCGCCAGTGGCGCGTCGCTCTCCCGCAGGAGGCGTGCGGCGGTGCTCAGCCGCCACCAGGTGAGGTAGGCCATGGGCGACTGGCCGACGTAGGAGCTGAACCGCGTCGCGAAGGTCGTACGGGACAGGCCCACCGACGCGGCCAGGTTCTGCACGCTCCAGGAACGCGCCGGATCGCGGTGCATCCGGTCGAGCGCGGCGGCGACGGCGGGGTCCCGTAGGGCCGCGCACCAGCCCCCGTTCTCCACCGGGCACTGCTGCTCCAGCCACGCGCGCAGGGCGTACACGATGAGCAGGTCCAGCAGGGCCGGAAGTGCGGCGTCCGATCCTGCCCGGTCCCGCACGGCGTCGTGGCTCAGCAGTTCGACCGCCGAGCGGAGCTGAGCGTGCCGGTCGGGGCTCGCGGGAAGGTGGATGACCTGAGGAAGGCTCCGCAGGAAGGGATGGACCACGTCCCGGTTGAGCCGGTAGGCGCCGCACAGCAGGAGCGTCTGATCACCGGCCGGCTCCTCGTCGCCGACGTCCGTGACCAGGTCCGGCCCGTGCGTCTCGGTCCGGTCCCGGGGGAGCTGGTCCAGCGTCCGGTCGGGATTGTCGCTGACCCCGTGGGCGGCACCGTGCGGCAGGAAGACGACATCGCCGGTCGTCAGCCGCAGCGGGGCGCCCTCCGGAGGTATCAGCCAGCAGTCTCCGCCGAGCACGACGTGGAAGCCGGCCCCCGGATAGGGGCCGAAGCGGCTTCCCCACCGGCCGGAGCGCCGGGAGCGGGTGACCTTGGCACGGCCGGCCTTCATCGTCGTCACCACATCGCTCAGCACGTCCATTTCGCGAATCTATCGCGCGTCCCGCAGGTCGGACGATGACGCATGTTCGCCGGCGTTTGACGCATGGGGGTGACCACGCCCTGCGCCGTACGGTCGTGTCACCGCCCACCGAAGGCCCCTTGGAGGAGCCGACCCATGACCGCGTACGTAGTGATCGACCTGGACGTCGACGACCCCGCCGGCTTCCAGCAGTACGTCGACGCCGTGACCCCGCTGATCGAAAAGGCCGGGGCGCGCAGTCTTCTCATCGACGACGACTGCCTGGTGCTGGAGGGGGACTGGCGCCCCCCGGCCCTCGTCATCCACGAATTCCCCAGCAAGGAAGCCGTCCGCACGTTCTGGGACGCCCCGGAGTACCAGCCGCTGAAGGCACTGCGCCGCCGGCACTCGACGGTCGGCGTCGTCGTCGGGGAAGCCGCCCACCCGGGCCACTGATCTCACAAGGAGCGAAACACCATGCTGCACACCATCAAAAGACTCGCGATGGCCGGAGCGGCGACGGCCGGCCTGTTCTCGGGTGCGACGGCCACGGCACCGGCCGCCAACGCCGCGGGCGGGTACAACATCATGATCGACGTGCGGGAGACGTTCTTCGTCGCCGACTACTGCCTCCTGTCCGACACCAGCGGCAACAAGGGCGCCGCGTGCAGCGGCAACAAGCCGGCCTTCACGTCCTTCCGGGAGGGCGTGGCCTACAAGCCGGGAGACCGGGTGTGGATAGACATCAACATTGTGGGCGGTAAGGACCGCAAGGGCATCGACCTCAAAGGCAGCCGCTACATCCGGGTGTCGGGAAGTACCCTCGCCGTGCAGGTCTGCGGGTGGGACAGTCTGGCCCAGTACCACTCCGGCATGGCCGGGGCGTCCCTGCACGGCACCGCCTTCTGCGCGCCCGGCTGACCCACGGGGACTGCCTACGGCATGCCCGTCGGCCAGCCCTCCGGGGGCTTGGGGAAGTCGTCCGGCGGGCCGCTGGGCAGCGGGGGCAGGGACGGGAAGGGCGGGGGCGTGGGCACGGAGTGCGACGGCGGCGCGGGGGCCGGTGTCGTCGGCGCCGTCGGGAACGTGGCCGGGTCGTGCTTGCCGATCTCGTCGGTCACCCCCGACATCACCCGTCCGACCGTGAAGAAGACGCCCGTCACCACCAGGCACAGCAGCGTCCCGAAGATGAGGAAGCCCAGCTGCAGACGGAACTTGGCGATGGCCCCGCGGTCCCCCGGCGGCAGGGCCGTCGCCCGGTCCGGGCGGCCCTGCGGGTAGCGCACGGTGACGACGTCCCCGTCGAAGACGGTGGCGGAGCCGGTCTCCTCGAAGCGCTGCGTCCGGCCGTCCGGGGTCGTGAACTCGTACACGTGGCTCATCGAGCGGTTCGTGCTCTCGTGCGTGCCGCGCCGCCACGTGGTCGTGGTCACGAACGTGCGCAGACAGCGGCCCCGGGTCTCGACCCCTCGGTACCAGGCGGCGTCGAGGCGGCGGCGCTTGGCGACCGTACTGACTGTCGCGGCCACCGCGCCGGCGGTCATGAGGCCCGGCAGGACCGGGAGGATGTACTCGATCATTGAGCCCTCGATAGGCGAAGCGGAATGACGGATTTGGCCGCGTCGAGCGACATTTGATCTTTCCGCCTGAAACATGCGCAGGCAACGCGTACTGCCGTGACCTGGGACACAGCGGCCGCCGGCGTCCCGGCGCCGGGCCGGTCACCCTCGGGGGCGAGGACGGCTAGCCCGCGCGGCGGAGACGGATCCGTTCTCGCGGACGACGATCAGGGGCGGCGCGGCGGCCAGGATGGATCACGTCGGACAGCGAACGACTCCCGATCAACTCCCAAGGAGCGACCGTGATTTCCTCCCGCCGCAAGACCGCCGCCGTGCTCGCCGCGCTCGCCGTGACCGTCACCCTGGCCGGCACCTCCGCGGCTTCCGCCTCCGCCACCGAGCACCGGGAGGCGCACAAGCCGGCCGTCGCGAGCGTCACCGGCAGCGCGACGTTCGAGCTGCCCTACTGGAAGGACAAGGACGTCCGCTCGTTCAGCTTCGACGCGCACGGCGCCCCGTACACCCACGCCCTGCCGGGGGCGCCCCAGGGGTTGCCCTTCGACGCCGAGGGCACGGTCAAGGTCTCGCACCACTCCGCCGATCAGAACGTCACCCACACCGCCGAGGGCCGGGTGGACTGCCTGGTCACCGGGCCGCACACCGCGACCCTGACGGCGGTCATCACCAAGGTCAGCCCCGGTGGGCCGGACTGGGTGGGCAAGCGGATCGGCTTCAGCGTCTCCGACGGCGGCAAGGGCGAGCGCGACCGGGTCGGGTTCTCCTGGAACGGCCTGAACCTCGACGACAAGGGGCAGGACGTCCCCGTCGGCACCTGCATGGCCCCCGCGCCGTACGCGCCCGTCGTCAAGGGCGGTTACACCGTCAAGCACGCCGAGCTGCCGGCGCCCCCGTGGAAGAAGTGACGGCACCGAACGTCCGCCGGTACGCCTGCGGGGAGACGCCCAGCACCGTCCGCAGTTGCTGCCGCAGCGACGCGCCCGTGCCGAAGCCCGCGCGGTGGGCGACCGTGTCGACCGGCAGGTCGCTCGTCTCCAGCAGGTGCCGCGCCCGCTCGACGCGCTGGAGCGTCAGCCACTGGCCGGGGCTCTGGCCGGTCTCGGCGCGGAAGCGGCGGGTGAAGGTGCGCACGCTCATGCCGGCGTGCGCGGCGAGACGCCGCAGGTCGATCGGCTGGTCGAGGTGGTCGAGCGCCCAGGCGCGGGTCGCCGCGGTGCCGGTGTCGGCCAGGTCGGGGACGGGCCGGCGGACGAACTGGGCCTGGCCGCCGTCCCGCCACGGCGGCACCACGCACAGCCGGGCCGCCTCGTTGGCGACCTCGCTGCCGTGGTCGCGGCGGACGATGTGCAGGCACAGGTCGACGCCGGCGGCCGCGCCGGCGGAGGTGAGGACGTCGCCGTCGTCGACGAAGAGGACGTCCGGGTCGATGCGGACGTCGGTGAAGAGCCGCTGCATGTGACCGGCCTCCTGCCAGTGCGTGGTGGCGGGCCGCCCGCGCAGCAGTCCCGCCGCGGCGAGGACGTAGGCGCCCGTGCAGAGCGCCACCACGCGCGTACCGGGACGGATGTGGGCCAGCGCCTCGTGCACGGGGGTCGTGAGGCGGCCCTCCTCCAGGAGCGGGCCCGGCCGGTGGGACGGCGGGATGACGACCGTGTCCGCCTCGGCCAGCACGGACGCGTCGTGCTCGACGGCGATCCCGAAGCCGGCCTCGGACCGCACGGGACGCCCGTCGGGGCTGCACGTGAGGATCTCGTAGAGCGGCTCGCCGGCCGGGCCGCGCGCCACGCCGAAGATGCGGGGCGCGATGCCCAGCTCGAAGGTGAGAACCCCGTCCAGGGCCAGGACGACGACGCGATGCGGGGAAGGCATGGCCCGATTCTTTCATGCCATGGCCATCGGGCCACTGTCCCGGGCCCGGGAACTCGGCGAAGCTGGATGCCGAGCCCGGGAAAACCGGGAGCAATGCATACACAGAGGGCATTTTCATGACCACCGAGAACGCGCAGACCATGCAGGCCGTCGTCCAGGACCGCGCCGGCGGGCCCGAGGTCCTCCGGCTGACCGAGGTACCCCGGCCCGTGCCCGGCCCGGCGGAGATCCTGGTGCGCGTGCACGCCGCCGGCGTCAACCCGGTCGACTGGAAGGTCCGGGAGCGCGGGTTCGCCTTCTACGGCCAGCAGCCGCCCTTCACCGTGGGCTGGGACGTCTCCGGCGTGGTGGAGGAGGTCGGCCCGGGTGTGACCCTGTTCGCCCCCGGCGACGAGGTCTTCGGCATGCCGCGCTTCCCGCAGGTCGCCTCCGGCTACGCCGAGTACGTCACCGCGCCCAGCCGCCACTTCGCGCGTGTCCCCGAGGGCCTCGGCCACGTCCGGGCGGCCGCTCTGCCGCTCGCCGCACTGACCGCCTGGCAGGCGCTCGTCGACACGGCGGACGTCCGGCCCGGCCAGCGCGTGCTGATCCACGCCGCCGCCGGCGGCGTCGGTCACCTCGCCGTCCAGATCGCCAAGGCGCGCGGCGCGTACGTCATCGGCACGGCCAGCGCCGGCAAGCACGACTTCCTGCGCGGCCTGGGCGCCGACGAGCTGATCGACTACACCGCCCAGGACTTCGCCGAGACCGTCCGCGACGTCGACATCGTCATCGACACGATCGGCGGCGAGTACGCCGGCCGCTCCCTGCGCACGCTGAAGCGGGGCGGCACGCTCGTCGCCATCGTGCCGCCGGCGGAGGACTTCCCCTGGGAGCAGGCCCGCGAGGCCGGCGTCCGCGCGGTCTTCGTGATGGTCGAGGCCGACGGCACCGGCATGAAGGAGATCGCCGCACTCGTGGAGAGCGGCCAGCTGCGCGCCGAGGTCGCGGCGACCTTCCCCCTGGCGGAGGCGGGCCGCGCCCACGAGCTGGGCGAGACCAACCGCACCGCCGGCAAGATCGTCCTGACGGTGGCGGACAGGCCGTAAGGACTGGACACGGCCGTCACCCCTGAAGCCGGCGGTGATCAGCTTCCGAAGAGGCACAGCCCCACCAGCACCCAGGAACTGTCCGGCCGATCATGTGACTGTCGCCTGATCGGCTCGTTCTCCAGGTATGGGGCGGGGAGAACGCGGTGATCTGTCGGACGCGGAGTGGGAACGGCTCCGGCCGTTCCTGCCGGTCAGCAACGGTCGGTGCGGGCGGTGGCGTGATCACCGGCAGGTGATCGACGGGATCTTGCACCGGGTGCGGACTGGGGTGCACTGGCGCGACCTGCCAGAACGGTTCGGGCCGTGGAAGACGGCCTACGAGCGCCATCGGCTTTGGTCGGCCGACGGCACCTGGGAACGGCTGCTGCAGCAGCATCAGCACGCGTCCGGTGCCCTGACCGACCCACCCCCGGCACCCGCCGCGCCAAAGGGGGACAACGCGCCAGAACATCAGGGCGAACCGTGGCAGAG